>WRLS01000027.1 GCA_009776345.1 Oscillospiraceae bacterium
CGTCCCCCGGCGCGTTTTGGTTACTTTGCCGCGTTGCAAAGTAACTGCCCCCGCGGCATGAGCGGTGAAAAATAGCCGAAGATAAAATCGTGTTACAAACCACCCCGTCCGGCTACGCCGTCCACCCCTCCAAGGAGGGGAATTTTGGGGCGTGCCGAGTCGTCACGCCCTACAATGCAATTTCGATGATTGTCGGTAATTTCGGGCGGCAGGTTGCCGCCCCTACCCTAAAACCTCAATCCTTAATCCTAAAACCTGCGCCGTGCCGCCGCGTAACCCGTACCAAGCACAAATTACACCGCCTTCAGCGCCTTCTCTAAATCCGCGATGATATCATCTATATGCTCAAGCCCCACAGAAAGCCTTACCATGCCGGGGTCAACGCCGGAAGCGGCCATCTGCGCATCGGTAAGCTGGCGGTGGGTGGAGCTTGCGGGATGCAAAACACAGGTGCGGATATCCGACACATGGACATGGATAGAAGCAAGCTTTAAACTGTCCATAAACCTAACCGCGCCCGCTTTGCCGCCCTTGACACAGAAGGTCACAACCCCGCTTGCGCTTTTCAAATACCTGCGCGCAAGCTCATAATATGCGCTGCTTTCAAGCCCGGGGTAGGACACGCTTTCCACTTTATCGGAGTTTTCCAAAAACCGTGCCGCCGCCAGCGCGTTCGCGCTGTGCCGTTCCATGCGCACAGGCAGGGTTTCAAGCCCAAGGTTAAGCAGAAACGCCGAATGTGCAGCAGGGTACCCGCCGAAATCCCGCATAAGCTGCATCCTGGCTTTTAGGATGTACGCGAGCTTCTCGTATTTTTCTGTGTAGGAAATGCCGTGGTAGGAAGGGTCAGGCTCTGTAAGCCCGGGGAATTTGCCGCCGCCCCAATCAAAACTGCCCGCGTCGACAATCACGCCGCCTACCTGAAGCGCGTGGCCGTCCATATACTTTGAGGTTGAATGGATTACGATATCCGCGCCGAAATCAATCGGGCGGCAAAGCGCGGGGCTTGGGAATGTGTTGTCCACAATCAGCGGCACAGCGTTTTCGTGCGCGATTTTCGCAAAGCGTTCGATATCCAATACTGCCAAAGTAGGGTTCGAGAGCGTTTCCCCGAATACAGCCTTGGTGTTCGGTTTAAACGCGCGCCGAAGCTCTTCATCCCCGGCAGCCGCGTCCACAAAGATACATTCTATCCCAAACCTTTTCAGTGTATAGCTAAA
Source organism: Oscillospiraceae bacterium (assembly GCA_009776345.1). Lineage (GTDB taxonomy): Bacteria > Bacillota > Clostridia > Oscillospirales > Ruminococcaceae > WRAV01. The sequence goes on from WRLS01000027.1 coordinate 1,221, forward strand.
CAGGTTCATGGTGCCGCCGTAAATCTGCGCCGTGCTGATAAAGCTGTCGCCCATGCCGCATATATTCAAAACCGCCATAAGCGTCGCCATTTGCCCGGATGAGGTACACATCGCGGCGATCCCGCCTTCCAGCGCGGCGATCTTGTCCTCCACCGCCATTACCGTGGGGTTGGCGAAGCGTGAATAGATTAGGGCCTTAGTCGGGTCGTCGAACACGTCCCCTACATCCTCGGTCGAGTCAAACACATAGGTCGTGCTTTGGTAGATGGGTATAACTCGCGGCTCGCTGTTTTTTGGCGTGTACCCCGCGTGCAGGGCTGCGGTTTCGATATTCATTAGCTTTTCCCTTTCTTTGCAAAGTATTAACAGTATACCATATAACCTGACATTTTCAAAATTTCTTCACAGTTGATTTTCTGACATATCTGTGGTATAATTCTGGCAAGCACATATAATTTTCGGGAGGTATGGTATCCATGAAATCGCGCGCACCAAAAATAGCGGCCGCCGCCCTTGCGCTGGCTATGCTGACAACACCGCTTTTGACTGATCTTGCCCCCTTTTTCACGTTGCCTGTCAAGGCAAGCACGTCTGACGCAAGGCCCGTGAGGAGCGGCATATATACATTTAACAGGTTCCGCAACAGCATCAATAAATACAAGGCAATTAACGATGATGTCACGGGCTGGCTGATTGTGCCGAACACAAACATGGTTATGCCAATTGTTTACAGCGACAAGGGCAACACTTATTATGAACACCGCGACATATACGGTGTAGATTACCCAAACACGACCTTCCAAAACTTCCGCAACACCGCAACATATTTAGACGCCCGCACCCGCTGGAGCGAAGACGGCTGGATTACATCACGCAACACCGTGCTTTACGGGCATAACTGGACGAATTTGGGCGCCGCCGGAAAGGCAACCGACAAAGGCATCAACAACAGTCACATCATGTTCGGCCAGCTAAAATCCTACGAACATATTGACTTCGCCGCCGAAAACCCTCATATTTATTTTTCGACGCTGGTACAGGAGGGCATCTGGCGCGTGTTCAGCGTGGCATATGTCGAGGTCAGCCCGAGCTTCAACTACAACTCCCCAAACCCCACCAGGAACAGCTATGCGTGGCTCCTCGGCGAATTACAGCAGCGCAGCCTGTTCAAATTTGATGTGGATGTACAGCCGACAGACAAAATCCTCACCCTCACCACCTGCACCAGAAGATACGGCGTAGGCGCCAACCAGCGTTTTATTGTAGTGGCGCGCCAGCTCCGCCCGGGCGAAAGCGAAACCGACAAGGTCGCGGTGGCGGTCAATGAAAACATGAAAAAGCCGCAGTTCTAGCTATTGCAAGTGCGTGTTGATTTTAACCGGCTGCAATCTCCGCTGAAACAATGCCTTGTTTGCCGGGTTCATATTCGCCGTATTTGATAATCAGCGTGCCTGTAAAGCTTGCCGCGTTGCCGGTTACATAGCCATCCGATGCCTGCGCGGTGCTTTTTATCCGAATATCAAAGCTTTTATCCGAAGTTATCCTCGGCAGTTTGCGCCATGCCCTTGCGTCGTATACCTCGTATTGGCCGCCTAATGTTAGCTTCCCGTTCTCCGGGGCTAGTGTAATGCTTTCCAGCACTGCCCTGGGGGCGGGAATTATTATTTGCACTGCCGACTGCGGGCTTTTGTTTGTTGCGCCTTTTTTAACGTAGATTGGCACACCCTCTGTAATGCTGTTTGATACGTCTAAATTAGTGTAGCCCGATTGCTTGATTTCGGTATAGCTTTCCCCGCCGTTTTGAGAGTATAAATCGCCTTTTCTTAGCCGCAGGGTTTCGTTTTTATAGTCGATTTTGTAATTCGGGGCATCGGGGATATCGTCTGTTTCATTTTCTTCATTTGCATTGCCGATTGACAGGTTATGCACAACCGATATTTTAGAGCATCTTACTGTAATCCTTTTTTCATTGTCAAGCGTACAGGTAAAAAGGGTTAGGTCGTAGGGGCTGTTTATCATGCCGTCTATATCGCTTTCATGAAGCTGCTCGGTAAGCTCCACTGCGTATCTGTGTTCATTGCCCCGCATATCTGTTATAACAACCTGATCGCCTTTTGTAAGGCGGTCAATATTTGCGAAATGATGCCGATAATTATGCGCGCTGATGATCAGCGGACCCGAAATATCGCCGATATAACGGCACGGCGAATTTTCCAAATTCTCATCGGATAATTCGTTGTTAACCGGCAGTTCAAGCGATAAAGACGGAATGCTTATAAGCCCCATATACGCTTCGCCGTATTGAAGCATAAGGGGCGTTGGCTCGGCAAAATCTTCTTCATCAGCTCCGCCGGGATTTCCGCCGCCGATAAAATCGGTTAGTATCTGTGAAATCTGCGCGGAGCTGTTTCCTGCCCTGTTGTCGTCCAGCACATGATAAACCAGAAAACCAACGGTCGCAAGAAAGCAAAACGCGCTGGTAACCAGTAAAAAAGTGACAACATTTTTCATGCAGCGGCCTACGCTTTATTCTTGCGGCGCAATATGTAACCGACAGCGAAGAAAGCTGCCCCGCAGACAGCCAGCAGCGGGATCGGCCATAAAACCCTGCCTGTTCTGGGCAAATCCGAAGCCCATACGGCGTAAAGCGTGATATCGCTGTCCGCCGTATAGCGCGAACCGGGCTGATACTGCGCCGAGGACGCCGAAGGGTTGGCCGACCAGCCAACAAAAGTATACCCGGAGCGTGCAGGGCGCGAGCCGCTGAGTGACAGCGCGGCACCGTGGGATTTATACTGCGGGGCAGGCGCGCCGCTGCCGCCGTTTGCGTGATAATAGATTTCGTATTCGTCGCTTATAACAGACGGCGGGCGGCCGCTGCCGGGGGGGATGTCGTCCGACAGCCATATAGCGTAAAGTACGATATCATCGTCAATATTATATGAATCCCCCGGCATATATTCCGGCGTGGTAGCACCGCTGCTTGTACCCCAACCTCTGAAATCGTAACCGTCGTCGTGTACAGGCCGCCCGTTGCTTAACCTCAACGCCTCGCCCGGTGTTTTTATTTGCGGGGCGGGCGCGTTCCTTCCGCCGTTCGCGTGGTATGCTACGTTAATAGGCGCATCGGGGTCACGCTCCCAAACGGCGTATAGCGTCCGATTAGCGTTTTCTGTGAAGCTGTCCCCGGGCTGGTACTGCACTGTACGGGTTGCAGCGCTTGTAGCCCAGCCTTTGAAATCGTGATTATGGCGTCCGGGTACCATTGAACTCAAAGTCAGCGGTACATCATGTGTTTTAGTTTGCGGGCCGGGTTCCCCGCTGCCGCCGTTTGCGTTATACCTAACTGTGTATGTAGGAACGTTTGAACTCGCCCAGACGGCGTATAACGTTACATTCTCGTCCGGGGTATAAGAGCCGCCGGGTTGATATTGCGGTGTAGTGGCTGATGAACTCGTAGCCCAGCCTTGGAAGTTAAACCCGCTGCGTGTGGGAGAAGTATTACTCAATGTCAACGGTGTGCCGTGGGTTTTTGTTTGGTTGGCGGGTGCGCCGGTACCGCTGTTGGCGTTGTAGGCTACTGTATAGGGGCCGCCGCTTGGCTGTGTGCCGGTTTCCTGCCAGACGGCGTATAATGTTACATTCTCGTCCGGGGTATAAGAGCCGCCGGGTTGGTACTGCGCTGTAGTTGCTGATGAGCTGGTTGCCCAGCCTTGGAATGTAAACCCATTACGTTGAGGCGCAGTACCGCTTAAAGTTAATGTTTCCCCCGGTGCTTTTGTTTGCGGGGACGGCGCGCCGCTGCCATTGTTTGCGTCATACGTGACTGTGTAAGTGGTGCCGGATGAGACTGATAAGTAATATACACCCGTATTACTTTGGTATTGACTAATTGCTACATAGTATGTACCCTGTAGCAAATCAAAAGTATTGCTACGAGGTAAAAGAGGGTAGTAAGCACCGTCTATGAAGTAGTCAATGAGTGTTCCATCGCTTGCAAGCAAACGTGCATTAAGTCTAGTTGTTCCGTCTAACACAGGAGCAGAAATATTCAATGCAAGCCGCCCCGGCACATCCAATGTGATTTCATACATATCGGATGTATTGCCGACACCTATCATGCCTTCATTTTCGTATTGCGCCCCCGGAAATGATATTACCCCATAATCCTCCGCCTTTACAGGCACAACAGTATCCGGCACCAACCCCGCCAGCAGCACAAACGCAAGCACCCAAAACAGCGCCTTTTTCATCACAATACCCCCGTCATTTATGATAACGCCATCAAACGCCCTACCTCTTGATAGCCGGTAACACCAACTACAATTCTAGCATATTTTCCCATGATGCGCAAGCGCCTTTTATCATCTTTCAGCACATTTGCGGAAATTGCTCCGGGTATAATTGTGTTTTGGCCCAAATTGTGGTACACTGTAAAACATGAAAATTATGGCAGTAGACTACGGCGACGCCCGCACCGGCCTCGCCTGCTGTGACAGCTCGGAGCTTCTCGCGTCGCCGGTTGGCACGATCCACGAAAAAAATTTTGACCGCACGGCAAAAAAAGTCGCGGAAGCCGCCGCAGGGCATGGCGCGCAGGAAATCGTAGTGGGCTATCCCAAAAACATGAACAACACCATCGGCGAACGCGCGCAAAAATGCGAGAGGTTCGCGGAAAAGCTGCGCGCGCTTACCGGCATCCCCGTGGTGCTATGGGACGAGCGCGGCACAACCGTTTCCGCCATCGGCTACCTCAATCAAACCGACACGCGCGGCAAAAAACGCAAAGCCGTGGTAGACGCGGTGGCGGCTGTGATTATACTTGAAAGCTACATGGCATACCGTAAGAATAATCTGTAACGGGGGTAACATCCATGCCTGAGAATAAGCATTTGGACCTGCTGGAAAAAATCCGCGGGAATATAGCGGGCGTCATTGTCGGTAAGCGGGAGGCAATAGACCGCCTGCTGATCTGCCTTGTCTGCGGCGGCCACGCGCTCATTGAGGATGTGCCGGGGCTTGGGAAAACATCGCTGGTGTCGGCGCTGGCAAGCAGCGTTGACTGCTCGTTTGCGCGGATACAGTTCACGCCGGATGTCCTGCCCTCCGATGTGACGGGCTTTACAATGTACAATATAAACACCGGGGAAAAGCAGTTTTACCCCGGCGCGGTCATGAGCCAAATTATTTTAGCGGACGAAATCAACCGCACCAGCCCGAAAACCCAGTCCGCGCTTCTGCAGGCAATGCAGGAGCGGCAGGTCACGGTAGACGGTGTGACACATTCCCTCCCGCAGCCGTTCATGGTGTGCGCGACACAAAACCCCGTTGAGCTTACCGGGACCTACCCGCTGCCCGAGGCCCAGCTCGACCGCTTTCTCATGCGCATTTCAATGGGTTATCCCGAAAAATCCGAAGAGGTGGCGATATTACAGCGCAACCGCACCGCAAACCCTGTCACCGGGATAAAGCCTGTTGCAACTGCCGAAGATGTGCTGGAGCTGCAAAAAGCCCTGGGCGAAATCAAATGCGCAGTAAGCGTCATGAATTATATCGTGGAGCTTGCCGCGTTTACAAGAAGGCACCAAGACGTAAGCCTCGGCGCCAGCCCAAGGGCTTCCATCGCGCTGATGCGCGCGTCTATGGGGCTGGCGATGCTGGAGGGGCGCGATTATGTCCTGCCGGACGATGCGCAAAAAATGCTGCGGCCTGTTCTTGCCCACCGCATCGCGCTCCATTCACAGGCATATATACAAAACCAGACGCACGAGGGTATTCTGGACAGCGCACTTCGCGGCACGGCGGTACCGGGGCTGGCGTAGCCAGCCGGGATTGAGGTTTTAGGATTGAGGATTTAGGAAGGGAAGAAAATTGATGCAATGTCCTTTTCCTAAAACCTATAACCTCATTCCTAAAACCTGCCGCAGGCTAGACCGGCGAAAGCCCAAGAAGCTCCCCGTAAACGCCGTGAAGATCGCCGATTGACTTTTCATAAATGCGCTTTCTCGGCAGGTAAAACTCGTGGCGGCCTTGATCCGGCAGGACAGTGGAGCGGATTTGCATGGAGCGTTCAACCAGGGATGTCACGCCCTCGTATAAACCAACGCCATAGCCCGCGATAGCACAGCACGCCAAGGAGGCCGTATCCGCCAAGGCAATAGTGGAAATCGGTATGCCCAGCACATCGGCTTTGATACCGGCGAACACCGCGCTTATAGAACCGCCGCCCACGCTGATCACGCGCTCGAAATCAAGGGTCGGCACAAGCTCCCGCATGATGTCCGCGTAAATGCCATACTCATACGCGATGCCCTCCATGACCGCGCGGTAGAGGTGCGCGGATTTGTGGTGCAGGCCTAAACCGATATAGCTGCCGCGCACCAAAGAATCATTGGGGCAGACCCGCCCGGTAAAATGCGGGATAAAAATAAGGTCCCCGCTGCCCGGCGGGATTTTTTCCGCCATGCTGTCCAGCTCACTGAAGCTTTTTTCCTTGCCTAAAACATCGTCCCTCATCCACCTAAGGCACAGCCCGCCGCCGTTTATATATGCCATCGGCGTGAAAAGCCCTTCTATCACGGAGGATGCGTACAGGATTGTTTTGTGCTTTACATCGGGGTTGTAAATATCGGTCGCGCAGGCGAGTACCGATGCCGTGCCGGACACGTCAAAGAGCAGGCCGCTGCTGATAATCCCCGCGCCGAAGGCGGACGCCGCTGTGTCCCCGCATCCCGCCGCAAAGGGCGTCCCCTGTGCAAGCCCGCATTGCGCCGCCATTTCCGCGGTAAGCCTTCCGGCGATATCGTATGGGCGGAGTATGCGCGGAAGCTTGTCCCGTTTTACATCCATGCCATAAAGAAGCTCGTCAGACCATTGGCGCTTGCCGGTATCCGCAAAGCCGGAAAAGTGGATATATGTGTGGTCGGTAAAGGCATCATCGCCGCGAAGCCCGCACAGCCGCATTACACAGTAGGCGGAGGGCTGAATAAACTTGTGGATTTTGCGGTATACATCGGGATGCTCGTTTTTCCACCAGAGCGTTTTCGGGCCGTGCGCATATGTGATTGGCGTGCCGGTCAGGGAAATCACGCGCCCCTCCCCGAAATCCAAAAAAGGCTGCCGGTATTTCCCGCAGCGGGTATCCAGCCAGCTGTCATACGGCGTAGCCGCCATGCCGTCCGCGCCTACGCCCATAATCCCCGCCATCTGCCCGCTTATGCCGACAGCGGCGACAGCGCCGGGGGATAAGCCGGACGCGTCCATCACGGTGCGGATTGTGCGAATGACCGAGCCCAGCATTTCCTCAGGGTCTTGTGTAACGGCGTTTTGCCCGGGATACAACAGCCGCGAGGGTTCAAACGCGTCCTGAATCAAATTGCCGTTTTCGTCAAGCAGCGCGGTTTTTGTCCCCTGTGTCCCTATATCTACGCCAATAAGATAACTCAGCATTACTCCCCCTCCAAATAAACTATCCGCTTCTCAATAATAGAGCGGTTGCCCGCGTCTACTACCTTTACCGCCATCTTCCCGTCATGCCCCGTCACTTTCGGGGCTTTGCCTGTATTTATACATTCGATAAACGAGATATCCTCATTCAAATACGCGTCCTTAAAGAGCTGCCGCCAGCTGTTCACCAGCGGGTAGCTGCCGGTTTTGCTATCTGTAGTACAGGTCAGCACACAGTCGCCCTCCAGCCTGCCTATGAAAACACAGCCCTTAGTGCCGAGTATCTCGGTCCTTGCGTCGTAGGCATAGCCCACGCCCTGGGCGCCGTCTATCATGCCCTGCATCCCGTTTTCAAAGGACGCCGCCATAACTACGTTGTCGTAGAAATCCGGGAAATCAGCCTTCGCGTCCGGGCAGCGGTAGTTGCCGCCGATCGCGTAAACCGAGGCAAACTCGCTTCCTGTAAACCAGCGGAGCGTGTCGATATCATGGCTGTTTACCTCGGCAAGTGGGCCGTTAGATTTTTGGATGTCGTACATCCACGGCTGAGGCACGCTGGGGCCGCGCGTGTTGGAGCGCACCATCACAACATCGCCGACAGCGCCGCTGTCCACGACTTCTTTGGCGCGGGCAAAGCTTTGGTCATAACGGCGCATAAAGCCAATTTGCAGGACAGCGCCGCCTTTTTTTGCCGCGGCGATCATCTCGTCACATTCCTCGGCGGTCATCGCCATGGGTTTTTCGCACAGGATATGCTTGCCCGCAAGCGCGGCGGCAACCGCCGCTTCTTTATGGAATTTTGTTGGGGACACGATTACATAGGCATCGATGCTTTTATCCTCCAGCGCCTGTTCATAGCTGCGGTAATGCGCGGATATCCCAAGCTCTCTACAAGCTGCCGCCGCCGCTTCTTCGGCAGGGTCGACCATAGCCGCGATCCGTGCGCCTGGGACATTTTTCGCGAAGTTTACGGCGTGGATCATCCCCGCGCGGCCCGCCCCGATTACGCAAATTCCGATTTCTGCTTTTTTCATGTTAGTTTCTCCCATTCACAGCACCGTACTTTCAAACCCAAACACGCGGGACAATTGCAGCAGCTCGTGCGTACAGCGGCCTTTTATGATCAGCGCGTGGTGGGAGCAAAGCGTCTGCATGATTTCATGGCCGTTGTTGTTGACGAACCGTATCAGCGCGCCGTTGCGGCAGTCGGAGCCGGGGTACTGCTCGTAACCGTCGATGCTTGCTTCTATGATGATCATTTTTTTCATGTTGGGATGTATTTTTGCAAGGGTTATCGGCCCCGCCTGCATTTCGCAATCTACCATCAAGGCGTTGTCGTTTACGATTTCCAGGACCTTGGGGCGCAGCATCCAGCGGGAGCAGAAGCTTTGCGGGGCAAGCCCGAAATAGCCGCAGTGTACGCCGAGCGCGTGGTTGTCAGGGTCGGGGACTTTGGGGAACTCGTCGATTTTTTCGTGCTTGAGGGCCGCCATGCCGACAAGGAAGGGATAGATGTTTGTCATCATAAGCGGGCGGCAAAGCGCGCTGTAGACGATAAATTTGCTGATGAGCGTGACGGTGTCGCCCTCGCAAACCCATAAGATGTTGTCTTTTTCAAACAGCATATTCCACGCAAGGCAGGGCGTTGTGCCGGAGTGGAAGGATTCATTTAGGCAGTTTGCCCCGACGCCTTGGACATCGCCCACCTCTTTCATCGTATCCTTTACGGCGAGATACAGCTTGACGGCTTTCAGGTAGTTTGCGCAGTTTACGCCCTCCATTGGGACATCCCAATCCGCGGATGCCTCCTGCGCGCGCCCGTCCGATATATCCTCCGCCCGCGCGTTCAGCTCTTTATAACTGCGGTAGATAATTTTTACGCCGAAGACATCCTCCATCTGCCGCGTACATTGTTCTTCCCACCAATAAAAACGCTTGAATATCCCCGACTGCATCCCTTCACCGGGGCTGTCCTGGAACATTAGGAAACGTATGCCTTTTCGCATCGCGCTTTTACAGCCGAGCGCGCGGAGTATAACTTTCGCAAGCTCCACGGTGTAGGGGGAAAATACCGTGCATCCGGCTTCCTCCCGCAGGAATGACACGATCTCCCAGTCCCACATCTCCACCGTGCCGAATTGGGAGGTCAGCGCGATAAAGGGCTTATTTACGGCGCGGAACACATCCTTTTGGCTGAACGCGCTCCCGATCAGCTGCGGCAGGACTGCCGCGTCGGCTTCCGTCGGGATTTCTTGCCCCAAGGGGATTGCGGGCAGGAAATCCGCTTCGCCGCCATACATCGATTTCAGTATATCAATCTGTGCTTCAAATTCATTTTGCTCCCGTTCGTTCCTGCCGGGAAGGTATAAGGGCTGCAGCGTTGCTTTCATTAGGGACATCTCCTTTTCATCTTGCGGCATACCCGCCGTCTACAATTATATCGCTGCCGGTGGTGTAACCGGATGCGCCGCTTGCAAGATACAGGATCGCGGGCATAAGCTCCTCAGGCTCGCCCATGCGGTTTTGCGGGATTAGCGGCATCCAGGCATCGCGCAGCTCCTTTGGCGTATCCGCGGACATCGGTGTGTTGATATATCCCGGGCTTATGGAATTCACACGGATGCCGTACTGCGCCCATTCCACCGCCAAAGAACGTGTCATATGTATGACCCCAGCCTTTGACGCGTTGTATGACGCCTGCCACTGCGGCACATTAACAACAGTGCCCGACATTGACGCCATGTTGATAATCGAGCCGCGGATACCGCGCTCATGCATAATTTTACCCGCCGCCCTTGCGACGATATATTCCCCGGTAAGGTTTATGTCTATGACCTGCCGCCATTGGTCAATCGTCGCGCCGAAGGTATCCTTATGGATACAGATGCCCGCGTTGTTGAACACAACATCAGGCGGCCCCGCAAACTCCATCATTTCAGCCAGGCCCTTGTCAACTTGCTCTTCACTTGTTACATCGACGATAAGGCTCAGTGCCTTGCCGCCCGCATCTTCAATCAGACGGACAGTTTCATCCGCGCCCGTGCGGGAGAAAATCACAATCGCAGCGCCCGCCTTGGCAAGCCCCAGCGCGACAACCTGCCCGATCCCGCGCCCCGCCCCTGTCACCAGCGCGGCCTTTCCCTTTAAGCTGAACAATTCTTCTAAATACATATCAGCACGCCCCCTTTAATCCATATCAATTATAACCTTCATGGCCTTGTCCTTCTGCTTATCAATAAGCTCATAGGCGCGCGCGAATTCGCCGAAGGGGACATGGTCGGTGATAAGCGCATCAAGCTCTATCTTGCCTTCCCCGATCAGCCGTACAGCGTCTATATAATCCTCCACACGGTACATCGCCGTGCCGATGAGTTTAAGCTCGCGGTCCTGGATGAAGCCCATGTTCACTGTGCTTAAATCGCCGAACACGCCGACAACTACGATATCGCTGCCCTTGCGCGCGTGGATGATTGCTTCATTTATTGTTTGTTCGATACCGACACATTCGAAAATGACATCCGCGCCGTCTGTCCCAAAAGCTTCGAGCATTGCTTCTTTCAGATTTTTCTCACGCGGGTTTATGGTGCCGATGCCGCATTTTTGCGCGACCTCAAGGCGGTATGCGCTAAGCTCGGAAAGCAGGACGGTTTTTGCCCCCATCGCCTTGCAGAACTGCCCGACTAAATTTCCGATAGGCCCGCCGCCCAACACCAGCACGGATTTGCCGGCAACATCCCCAAAACGGCGGATAGCATGGACTGCCACCGCGGCAGGCTCGACCATTGCGCCGTGGTCATAGCTCATTTCATCCGGCAGCTTCAATACCTTCGACGCGTCTGTTACAAAAAATTCGCTCGCCATCCCGGTTGTCTGGAAGCCCATAACTTTAAGGGTTTCACAGGCGTTGTACATTCCGTGGGTGCATGGATAACACTCGCCGCAAACCACCTGCGGCTGGATTGTAACCTTGTCGCCCGGCTTAAAGCCATCGACACCGCCGCCGGCCTCCGCGACTTCGCAGGAAACCTCATGCCCCTGCACAACAGGGTAGCCCGTATAGGGGTGCTTGCCGTGGTTTACATGGATATCCGACCCGCATATGCCGATCTTTTTCATCTTAACTTTTATTTGCCCGTCACCTACAGGCGGCACGGGGACATCGCGGTAAACAATCTTGCCCGGTTCGGTCATAATGGCTTGTTTCATGATTACAGCCCCTTTCTTTGTACTTACAGTTATACTACACCGGCGGCGGGTTGTCAACGTATACCTAAATATGTTAATATTATGTTAAACAACGAACAAACGGGAGGTAGCTTCATGGCGAAGATTACAATAATGGGTGCGGGCAGCACTGTATTCGCCCGCAATGTCTTGGGGGACTGTATGTGTTCCCCCGTGCTTGCCGACAGCGAAATCGCGCTTTATGATATTGACGCAAAGCGCCTAAGGGAAAGCGAGGCAATAATCGGCGCAATAAACAAAGGCCTGGGCGGCAAAGCGAAGATTAAAGCTTACCACGGGACCGGAAACCGCAAAGACGCGCTTAAAGCCGCGGATTTTGTGGTCAATACAATCCAGGTTGGTTTGTATGACCCATGCACAATAATTGACTTTGAGATACCTAAAAAATACGGCCTGCGCCAGACAATCGCCGACACGCTGGGCATCGGCGGCATAATGCGCGCCCTTCGCACAATCCCCGTAATGAAAGGCTTTGCGGAGGATATGGAGGAAAATTGCCCCGATGCATGGCTGCTCAACTACACAAACCCGATGTCCATGCTCACGGGGTATATGCAGCGGTATACCGGTGTGAAGACTGTCGGGCTTTGCCACAGTGTACAGGCCTGCTCCGAGCATTTGCTGAAGGCGCTGGGCATGGAAGACAAGCTGGACGGCCGAAAAGAGCTTATAGCGGGCATCAACCATATGGGGTGGCTGCTGGAAATACAGGATAAAAACGGCAATGACCTGTATCCCGAAATAAAAAAGCGCGCCGCCGCGAAAAACTCTGCGGAAAAGCACGGCGACATGGTGCGCTACGATTACATTGATAAATTAGGGTATTACTGCACGGAATCCAGCGAACACAACGCCGAGTACAACCCGTTTTACATAAAATCCAAATACCCGCAGCTTATTGAGCGGTTTAACATCCCGCTTGACGAGTACCCGCGCCGCTGTATAAACCAGATTGCGGGCTGGGCGGATGAATACAAAAGCCTGACGTCCAAAGATACGCCGGAACACAAACGCTCCGGCGAGTACGCGTCCTACATCATGGAAGCGATGGTTACAGGTGTGCCGTATAAAATCGGCGGCAATGTACTCAACCACGGCGGGCTTATTGAAAACCTGCCGCGCGATGCCTGCGTAGAAGTCCCCTGTATGGTTGACGGGCGCGGGGTAAACCCATGCTACGCGGGAAAGCTTCCGGTACAGCTCGCCGCGATGAACATGACGCATATAAATGTGCATCTTATTGCAATTGAAGCGGCGGCAACGCTAAAGCGCGAGCATATTTACCACGCCGCCATGCTGGACCCGCACACCGCGGCGGAGCTTTCCATTGACGATATCCGCGATATGGTGGATGAGCTGATTGACGCGCACGGTGACTGGCTGCCGAAGTATATATAGCAATTTGGCGGGGGGATGAAAAATGTACGCAGTGCTGGACAGCCTGGGGCTTTTGGGGATCGAGCCATACAAAATCCGCGTGGAGGTAGACTCTCACAGGGGGCTTTCGGGCTTTGATATCGTGGGGCTGCCCGATGCCACGGTAAAGGAATCCCGCGACAGGGTGAAATCCGCCATGCATAATTTGGGCTACCCGTTCCCATACAGTAAAATTACCGCGAACCTCGCCCCTGCGGATACAAAAAAAATAGGCTCGGTTTACGACCTGCCGATACTGCTCGCGCTGATAGCTTCGGCGGGGTACGAGGATATGGATTTTTCCGGCACTGCCGTAATAGGCGAAATCGGGCTTTCCGGGGAGATCAGAGGTGTTACAGGCGTTTTGCCGATGGTGCTGGACGCGCACAGCCTCGGGATGGAAAGGGTAATTGTCCCTAAAGCCAACGCTGCCGAAGCCGCCGCCGCGCAGGGGACCGAAGTGCTGTGCGCCGACCACGCCCGTGATGTAATCGAATACTTTACGGGCAGGGCAAAACTTAAGGGCGTGAGCGCCGTCCCCGCACCGTCCGCAAAAAGCGTGGGGTTCCTTGACCTGGCTGATGTAAAAGGGCAAAGCGAAGCCAAACGCGCAATGGAGATCGCGGCGGCGGGCGGGCATAACCTGCTGTTTATCGGGCCGCCGGGTACGGGAAAAAGTATGCTGGCAAAACGCCTGCCGTCTATTTTACCGGATATGACGCGGGAAGAAGCGGTGGAAACCACAAAGATATATTCAGTGGCGGGCTTTCTGGAAAACGGCGGCGCGCTCATCAGCGCAAGGCCGTTCCGCTCACCGCATCACACCGTATCGCCCGCGGCGCTGACAGGCGGCGGCCCAACGCCGAAACCGGGGGACATCTCCCTTGCGCACAACGGCGTACTGTTTTTGGACGAGATGCCGGAATTCGACAAAAATGTCTTAGAAGTCCTGCGCCAGCCGCTTGAGGACGGCATTGTACATATTTCCAGGGTAAGGCAGCGGCTGTCCTATCCCGCAAGGGTTATGCTTGTCGCCGCGATGAACCCATGCCCATGCGGGTTTTACGGCCACCCTACAAAAAAATGCTCCTGCACACCGGAGGGCATCCGCCGCTATTTAGGGCGGGTATCCGGCCCGATGCTCGACAGGATCGACATACAGGTAGAAGTCCCGCCGGTAAATTACGAGCAGCTTTCTTCATCTCAGACAGAAGAAAGCTCCGCAGTAATTAGGGCGAGGGTCGCACGCGCCCGTCAGCTGCAGACATCCCGGTATAAAGGCAAGGGCATACCCGGCAACGCGGCAATCCCCACGGCGCTTTTAGGGGAAATATGCGTTATGGAGGAAAAAGCGTCGGCGCTCCTCAAATTATCCTTTGACAGGCTTTCGCTTTCCGCAAGGGCATATGACAGGATCCTGAAGGTCGCGCGGACAATCGCGGATTTAGAGGGCAGCGGGGAGCTTAAATCCGCGCATATCACGGAGGCGATACAGTACAGGAGCCTGGATAGGAAGTATTGGGCAGGCGGATAGGGATTAGTAGTTAGAGATTAGTAAGGGAAGAAGCGATAAGTTTTGTCCCAAGAAAAAGCACAAAGCAACAAAGGCAATCAGGCACAAACCTAAAGGAAAGAGCGACGCCAGGCACAAAACTGCGCACGTAATAACAGCGGAAAAAGTCTTTGATTTCTTTTATTCCTAATACCTTTTTTCGCGTTCAAGCCCTGGAGCTCGGCTCGGCTGAGCGATTGGGCGGCTTATAGGACAAAGCATTTGACGTGCGCGATGAAAGGCACAAGGCTATGCGGTTTGTCGAAATGGGGGGCCGGGGTCTCCCCGGCGCGTTTTGGTTACTTTGCCGCGTTGCAAAGTAACAGCCCCCG
>WRLS01000028.1 GCA_009776345.1 Oscillospiraceae bacterium
TTCATCGCGCACGTCATATGTTTTGTTCTATAATCCGCCCAATCACCCAGCCGAGCCGGGCTCCAGGGTTCGAACGCGAAAAAAGGTATTAGGAATAAAAGAAATCAAAGACTTTTTCCGCTGTAATTACGTGCGCGGGCGCTTCCGGTGCCGCTCCCTGTTTTAGGTTTGTGCCTACTTGCCTTTGTAGTCTGCACTTTTTCTTAGAATAAAACTCATCGCTTCTTCCCTTACCTAATCTCTAATCTCTAATTACTAATCTCTATACTGTACCCCGCCTTCCTCAGTGCCATCACAATCACCGGTATCAAAATTATATGCACGATAATCCCCGGCACTGCGTTAACAAACGCCCCCGCCATAAACATCGTCAAGGTAAAAGGCACGCCGGAAGCGCCTAAAACCGCCCACATCGCAAGCCCCCATACAACGCGCCCCAACAGCATCGCCGATACAAGGGAAACATAAATAAAAGCAGTTTTTTTGGGGAGCATTTTATACAGCACGCCGGATATTATGCCATACGCCGCAAGCTCAAAGCACATGGCGACGCCTACAGGCATAAGCGGCGGCATACCGAACAGTGCAAACCGCAGCAGCGGCGCGATGATCCCGACAACCGCGGCATACAGCGGCCCCGCGATAAAACCGCAGAGCAAAACCGGGATGTGCATGGGGCTGAGGGCGGAGCCGATCTGCGGTATGTTCCCTGTTAAAAAAGGCAGGAACAGGCAAAGCGCAAGGCATACACCGGCGGAGGTCAGGTTTTTCAGGTTGATTTTGCGTTTTTGGTTTGTGTTCATTTTACTTCTCCCTTTTCATTGGTTTCCTGTCTTGAACGGGAGCCGCGCCTTCGTGGCGCGGTTACGGGGATATTCCCGGATTGCAGCGTATATATTTAATTTTCCGGCTTGGCCGGGTAGTTTACTTGCATAATTTTTCAAGCTCGTCCACGGCCTGCGATATTAGCTTTGCCATTGGTGTAGAGCCTGTGCCTACGATTATATTGCCGCATAAATTTACGGGGAGCAAAAGCTTTTTCGCTTTGCTTTGCCCTACCGCGACAGCCATTGCGGGGGTGACTTCGCCCAAAAGCGAATCCGCGGCGATTATCCCGATCGGCCCGATTATCACATCGGCGTCCCTGCACGCCGCGATCACCGGGTTTTCACCGGAAGCCCCTGCATCCGCCCCTGCTTTTAGCATTGCGGACGCCGCTATGCTGTTTGTGCCTATTGCGATAAGCTCGCAGGGCAGGGCTGTGTTTTTAATGCGCTCTATTATCATGCTGCCCATTTTGCCGCCTTGGCCGTCTATGACTGTGACTTTCATTTTACTGCCTTTCCGATGTTACGTATCAAAGATTATATCACATTTTTCGCGGATTGCGAAGGCTTCAAAATATTTGCGCTCCATGGGCAGCCATTCACTCTTAAAGCGTTCGTATAAAAACGGGTTGCGCTTTTTAATGCGGCGGGACTGCTCGTCCTCCCCCACCGACAGAAAAACTTTTAGGTCATACGCGCCTATTAGCTCGGGGCGGAGGCTGTAAACGCCTTCGACGATATTTATCGCGGTCGGCGCGGCCTCGATGAATTCCGACAGCCGCTGTGTTTGGCAGTCGTAGACCCGAAAGCGCGGCGGTATGCCCGATGCCAGCGGCTTTGCTACTTCCTCGGCGAACCGTTCGTAATCTACATTCCCGCCTGGCTGCTCAAGGCGCCGGGGTGTCCTTTGAAACGGTTGGAGGAAAAAATCGTCCATGGAGAACACATTGCAATCATATACC
This sequence comes from Oscillospiraceae bacterium, assembly GCA_009776345.1. Lineage (GTDB taxonomy): Bacteria > Bacillota > Clostridia > Oscillospirales > Ruminococcaceae > WRAV01. The sequence continues at coordinate 1,790 of WRLS01000028.1, forward strand.
GATTTAAGCAGTTTTGCAAGCGAAGATTTCCCTGCCGCGCTGTTGCCGTCAATCGCGGCTGTAGCGCGTTGTTTTTCGCAAACCAGCCCGTCAACCGCGCAGAAAAGCGGCAGGAAATCGCAAAATGCTTTGCTCACAACACGGTACGCGGGCGAGTATTCTGCGCGGTACTGTTCACTGTGGCGCACGGGGGGATGCCCGTTGGCGCGGCTTTCGGCAAGCAGGCGAGAAATTTCCCGCGCGTCAAAGGGCAGAACGCCGCCTTCGCAGAGGCTTAAAAGCACCGCCGCCTTTTCCTCGAAGCCCTCCGCGCTTCCAATATGGCTGTTTGCGGTTTGCATAAAGAAGCTGCAAAGCGTTTCGGGCGCAAGCGTAGTTTGCCGCAGGACATCAAGCCGAAGCCTGCATAAGCCGCCGCCTATGTCCTCAATGCATTGCCCGCCCGGTGTGTTTCCCGCTGACGCTTGGGCTTCTTCTATGATCATCCGCAAACAGCCCGCGCTGTCTGTGACCATATGCCCGCAGCCAAATTCGTTTTGATAGATAAGCTTGAGCATATCGGATGCCTGCATCAGCGGGTATTTTTCATACTGATTTATCAGCAGGGCTTTCAGCCCGTTTTGAAGCTCACTATTCACTTAGGGCAATCTCCCTGTGCAGCTCGGCGGAATCGTAGATCGCCTGCATCATCTGCGCTGTTACAATGACCGTGTCGATATGGGAAGCCAGCTTTTCGCCCGTTTTGACACAGCGGACAAACGCGTCGATTTCATTTTGGAAATGGTCGCGGCTGTTAAACACGGGCTTATATTCGGCAAGCGCGCCGTTTTCCGCGGTGTATACGGTGAAGTCCTTGCCGTATTCCAGGCGTATGCCCGCCTTGTCGCCGATGAAATCTATGAACATCCCGCCGCCGGAAATATTTTCCGCCCACGCGCCGTTTACGGTGACAACAGGGCCTTCGGTGCGGATCATGGCTGTGACGGAATCGTCGACATCATACGTGCCGCTGTAATTCGGCGGGCCTGCCCACATATTGGTGTAGACATAGCTTTCCATATCCTTGCCAAGCTTACAGAACGCCTCCCCGGATACGGTGAGGACCTTCGGGTCGCCGCAGCAGTACATCACGATATCCAGGAAATGAACGCCCCAGTCGATGAGCGCGCCGCCCCCGGCGATCGCCTTTGTTGTAAAATCGCCGCCAAGCCCGGGGATCGAGCGGTGCGCGCGGAAGCTTACATAAACGCGGTAAACCTCGCCCAGCTTGCCGGAGTCTATATATTTTTTGATGAGGTTCACGCTGTCGTTAAAGCGGTTCACAACGCCGATGTTGAGGGTCATGCCGGTTTCATGCTGTACCTTTTGCATCTCCAGGGCTTCGGCGTAGGTGCGCGCGGCGGGTTTTTCGCACAGGACGTGCTTGCCCGCCCGCATGGCATCGATGGCGATTTGCGCGTGGACGTTGTTGGGCGTACAAACCGAAACCGCCGTAATTTCCGCATCACCCAAAGCTTCCCTGTAATCTGTGATTGCAATGCCGCAGCCATACTTTTCTACGGCGCTTTCCGCGCGTTCGGGGATTATGTCGCAGAAATATTTTATCTGCGCGTCCGGGTTGTTTTGGTAGGACGGGATGTGCGCGGCGTTTGCGATTGTCCCGCAGCCGATGATTGCGATTTTCATTAAAAGGCCCCCTTAAAAAAAGTTTTATTTATTGTCGCCGGTTAAATTAAAAATAATTTCGCCCGTTTTTACAATATGCTCAACAAAACCGCTTGGGTCATGGGTTTCATCTAATAAATGCGGCTCTATGTCGATAAATTTATTGTCCCATTTTAAGCTGAACAATTTGGTTTTCATGTCAATCCAGTCCCCCTTGTAGTCATTTACAAGGACAGCTACATCGATATCGCTCCATTCGTGGGGGGTGCCGTTTATATGCGAGCCGAAAAGAATTATTTTTGAAGGGCTTAGCAGCTTCCGCACTTCATCGGAAAAATCCCGTGCTATCGCCCTAGCCTTTGTTTTATCCAGCATAAGAAAGCCTCCGTTTCCTTTAGCATTACCGCACACTTCACGCTGTCGAGCGAACCCGCAGTTTTGCTTTTATACTCGGGATTCCCCGCGCAACTCAATTTGCTCTTTATTATTTTTAATTAAATCTGCCCAAAGCAGTCTTAAATTACTATAATCGGGATTCCCCGTATTTTCGTCTATTAGAATTTGATAATACTGATTAGCCTTTCTTTTGAAATTATTTTCTGTACTTTTTCGATACAAGTCAGCAATATTGTTGCAAGCGAAATAGTATTTAATTCTATCAACTGCTTTTAAAGCAGAAAGCCCCTTTTCTATATGCTCAATGGCTTTGATTCGGTTTTTTTGGTTTTGAGGATTATTTGCGTCGCCATATTTGTTCACTCTAACGATCAATTCTTTCATTGAGTTACCTTCATCTTTTTTAGGACGAAGCGGACCATCTTTTGATTCTATCGTACTAATAAAAAGCATTATACCATAGTTTATCTTCGACCACAAAAAATAATTTCTCAGCTTACTTTCGTTTTTTAGCCGATTGCACCACCAGCTAATTTTGGCGGAATCGTTCTCGTCTTCCATAAGCCTTATTCCCAACATTAAATAAGCGTCATTGTCGCCCTGCGACGCTTTATGTACTAAAACTTCGCGGTCTTCCCGCAATGCCCTTCTTTCTAGCTCAACATAGTCATTATGAGTCATCATAAATATTGCCCCTTTACTTTTATTTTTTAGAATTAAAACATCCCCGATTAAATTACACTTACAGCGCCATCCACGCCCCCGGCTTCTTCGCGGCCTTTATCGCCGCTTCCCTTACGGCAATGACCGCAATCGTGTCCTCATGCGGGACTTTTACCTCGCCCGTGCGGAAGAAATCCACAAGCTCTTTTATAAACTGCGCAAACAGATCGGACTGCACGGTGACGGCCTTCGCCGTACCGTCACTGAAATCTGCCGCGATACTGAACGGGTAGCCCCAGCCGTGATGGGACATTGTTGCCCTGCGCCCGTCGCTGTACTCGCAGATGTAGGCGGGATATTTTTCGGTGCCGGTAAACTGTACGCGCGCGATGTCCGCGCCCATCAGCGCGACCACCGGCTCGATCTGGTGGATACTGTAGCCTTCAAGCGGGCCCGGCCCTCGGCTGCCGATATTCTCGATTTGCGCACCGGCAAGCTCCCGGTACTCCGGCACAAAGCGCAGGGCGGAAGCGGAGTAGCACGGCGTCCCGTGGGCATCGCCCAGAGCGAAGATACGCTCGGCGATTTCTTTAGCCGGCGCGAAAGTTTTATCCACATAAACCCGCTTGCCGCTTTGCATCGGCAATCTGCACAGTTCTTCGTGCTTTTCCGGGTGATCGGGCGAAAGTACGATTATGCCGTCGCTTTTTTCGCAAAGCTCTTCAATAGTGTCAAGCTTTTGTATGCCGTGATGCCCGCACCACTGGTCGGTTGTCATGCCGCCCTTCGGTGAGTCGGCCATGGCATAGGCATACGCGGCGGTTATTTCGCCGCCGGACTGCTCCGCGATCCACGCGGGATAATTGTTCGCGTGGAATTCATCCAGGAAGTAATCTACCAAGCCAAGCTTCATTTTTTCATCCCCTTTTATCTGTTCACCGTATCCAGCACGCGGATAAGGTCGTCGCCGATAAAGCTGACAGTGCGGCCGTCTATGCGTTTTGCGCCCGAATTCTGCGCCCTGTCCGCGAAATGCGTCTGCATATATTCTATCTTTATTTCCGCCGGGGTTTTTACTATATACGGTGTAAAGCGGCGGCGGCCCAAAACAGCGGCGCGCGCCGCTTCTTTAATTAGCTTTCTTGCCTCTAACGGGTTTAGGCAATTTGCGGTGAACGCGTTTATGCCCTTTTTTACGGACACGCCCTCGATATCCCCGAGCAGCGCCTTTGCTTCTTCAACAGCCCAAAAGTCGCCCGACACAAGCGCTACAGGTACGCCGTAATGCCCCGCAATCGCCGCGCGTATGCCGATCTCGCCGATTTTTTCACCGCACAGCCATACATTCATGATTTCCTTTGAGCTGATTGTATGGTTCATAACGCCGTGCATTGTACCCGCCATGGAGTGCGCGCCGATTTCCATGAATAAATCAAAGCTGCTGTCCAGCCCGACTATCTCCGCGCCCCTTTTGCCATGGATCAAAGAAATGCGCGGATGAAGCTCCTCCGCGATCATATTCGCGCCCCAATGGCCGCCGCCGTGGCCGTCCAGCACGGTTATCTCGCAATCGGGCTGAGCGCTTAAAATACCTTCGGCTGCGGCGTTGACTTCGGCTGTGAGGAAGTGCTTGGTGTACCCGATCCCGCGCGCGGTTTTAATATTCGCCTCGTCCCGGTCGACGAAGCTGCAGATGCCTTCTAAATCTGTGTTTATGTAGATTTTCATATGTGACTCCCGATAGAAGATTAGAGATTATTAAGGGAAGAAGCGATGAGTTTTATCCTTCTCCTAAACCCTTATTCCTAAAACGGGCGGCAGATTGCCGCCCCTACGGTCTTCGGCAGGATTTAGGTTTTAGGATTTAGGATTTAGGAAGGGAAGAAAATTATTGCATTGTCCTTTCCCTGAAACCTAAAACCTTATTCCTAAAACCTGCGGCGCTCTGCGCCGCCAGCCACTCCTTCGCCTGTTCCCAAGTGTCAAATGAAATGTAATCGTCGTCAGAAGGAGGCTCTCCAAGAGGCTGTGCAACTACATTGTCAATAGGGAGCCGCCGTTGTATAACCGACTGGGTAAGAAACAAATTTATCGCAGATGACAGGGACATACCCATACCTTTAAACAATTCGCCGGCTTCCTTTTTGATCTCGGAATCAATACGGATGTTATACGTAGTATTGTTGGACATTTATATCACCTCACATATATTATGCCGCAAATACACCGCATTGTAAATAATTATATTATATATACTCCCGCGCGTGCTTATACATTGTAAGGACATTTTCAATCGGGGTAATCGCCTGGATATTATGGCAGGGCGCTAGGATGAAGCCTGTTTTGTCCGAATAAAGCGCGTCGATGCACGCCTCAACCTCCGCCTTTACTTCCTTTTCCCCGCCGAACGGCAGGACATTTTGGTTGTCAATGCCGCCGTGGAAGCACAGCCTGTCGCCGAATTTTTGCTTTACCTCGCGCAAATCCCAGCCGGGAAGGTGCCATTGGATGGGGTTGAGGACCTCACAGCCCTTGTCCGCGATCCACGGTATTATATCCGCGACCGCGCCGTCGTCGTGGTGAAAAACTTTTACATCGAATGATTTCGCAAGGGCAATGTTTGAGTCATAATATTTGCCGAAAAAGCGTTCGATCATCGCCTTGCTCATAATAAGGCCGCTTTGTGTGCCGAAGTCATCCGTTACCTGCGTCATGTCGATAAGCCCGCCGGCTTCCTCGAGTATGCGTTTTGTATGCGCGGAAGCAAATTCGTTCATCTTAAATAAAATATAATCCGCAAGCCCTTCATCGCCCGCGAGGTCCATGAGCATTTGCTCCGTGCCGCGTATCATCTCATAAAAATAGCTAAGGGAAATATATCCGCCCTCTACCGCGAAGTTTTCCCTGTGATAAAGCTCGCACATACTTTTTATCCCGGAGTAGTCGAACATATCCGTCGTTGGCCAAGTATAGCCCGCCTCTATTTCGTCAATGGTTTCAAAACCCGCCAGCGGATGCCTGACAGGCTCCTGATAATAGCCCGCACCACCCGGCAGGGGTATCTCTTTCATCTCTATATCCCACATACCAAGGCGGCCGCTTTGCTTCATCACAGGCTCGACCCCCATGATTTTGTCGATATCAAGCGCCTTTGCCAGTCCTATCATATCAGCGGTGCCGAACATCCCCATAAGCTTCTGTGTTATTTCCGGCACGCCCCAATAATCAGTGGGCACGCGGTCTGTTTCGCGGTGGTTTATAGCGGCAAGTATACGTTCCCTGTGTGTCATTTCCGGTTTCATAGCGGCTTCCCCCATATTACTTGAGAAACGGCCGGGTAAACCCGGCCGCTGCTTTTACTCATCGCCCGACAAATAATACTTCACCAGCGCCTGCAGCATCTCGTCCCTGTCGATCCTGCGTATCAGCGAACGGGCGTTGTTGTGCGTGGTGATATAAGTAGGGTCCTCCGAAAGGATGTAACCCACAATCTGGTTGATCGGGTTATATCCCTTTTGGCGCAGTGCTTCGTACACCTGCGACAAAACCTCCCGCATCTGCCTGTCTTTATCCTCAAAGATGGAGAAGCTGATTGTAGGTTCATGCATAACGGTCACCTCTATCCCTTTTAGCTGACACCATTATACAGTATTCACATTCATTTGGCAATAGGTCAATTCAAATGCACCGGCAGGATATCCGCCCCAAGCGCATCGAAGCGCCTGCCTTCCCCCGCCAATGTATCAATGACGATTGCAACGGCGGCGGCGGTTGTTTTGGGCGTCGCGTTGTCATGACAGAGGACAACCGCGCTGTCAAGCCCGCGCACACCGTCCAGTATACGCTTTGCCAATGTCTGCGCCGGGTAGGCAACGGCGGTGTCGTCGCCTGTAGAAACATCCCAGTCGTAAAACGGGTAACCGCGCCGCTCAAGCTCATTTTGCAAATTTCGCATAACGGATTTAGAGGCATTGCGGGTACGGCTGCCGCCCGGGAAACGGTAAATAAGCGGGCGCACGCCGGTGGTTTCGATTATCAAATTATTCAGCTTGTCAAGGTCGGCGAGGAACGCGCCGGTGTTCCTGTAAATCTCTTTTGTATTATGCGTATAGGAGTGCAGGCCGATCGCGTGGCCTTCGCGGACAATCCGCAGGTACATGGATTTGACAAACTCCAAGTCGTCGTACTGCGCGGTGACGAAGAATGTGGCCTTTGCGTTCCTTTCTTTCAGCACATCTAAAATAGCCTCCGTGTTCCTGCTGGGGCCGTCGTCGAAGGTCAGATAGATTGTTTGCCCGGATGGTTCCCTTTGAACGGGGATTTCGCCGGCATACAGGTCGGGGAACTGCCCGCTGCCCGAAGCCCGCACGGCGGACACCGCCCTGCCTGTAAGCCATATTGCCGCCGCAAGCAAAAGGACCGCCGCAAAAAAAACAGGGGCGGCCCTTCCCCGCCTTGCGCGCCTGCGGTAGTTCCATTTTGTGTGTTTCATAACGGCGACCTCTTCGTTTTTGCATATATATGCCATAATTCTAAAAAATATGACCGCCCCCGCTATACAAACGCGGCGTAATATGGTATAGTATGTGCTGATGTACCACTCGTATTTGCTACGCGGAGGGGGATGTGATATGGTATACGCAGCAGTCATGGGGCATGGTGTTGTAGGCTCCGGCGTTGTGGAGGTTTTGGATAAAAACGCCGCGTCAATCGCGAAAAAAGCGGGGGAGGATATCGCGCTTAAATATATCCTTGATATACGGGATTTCCCGGACAGCCCCCACACGGACCTGTTTACCAAGCGCTTTGAGGATATACTTGAGGACCCTGATGTCCGCATAGTGGCTGAGGCCATGGGCGGCGTGGAGCCTGCTTATTCCTATGTCAGGCAGTGCCTGGAGGCCGGGAAAAGCGTTGTTACGTCAAACAAAGAGCTTGTGGCGGCAAAAGGGGCGGAGCTTCTCGCCTGTGCGAAAAAAGGCGATGTGAATTTTCTGTTTGAAGCCAGCGTTGGCGGCGGCATACCGATTATCCGCCCGCTGCACCAATGCCTTGCCGCGAATGAAATCGGCGAGATTGCCGGGATACTCAACGGCACTACGAATTTTATCCTCACTAAAATGATAAAAGAGGGGATGGCGTTTGACAGCGCGCTGACCCTCGCGCAGGAAAACGGCTACGCCGAGGCCGACCCCACCGCCGATGTAGAGGGCCACGACGCCTGCCGCAAAATATGCATACTGGCGTCCTTGGCGTTTGGAAGCCATGTGTACCCGAAAAATGTGCCTACAACAGGGATTACCGCGCTGACTGCCGAGGATGTGCGCTATGCGTCTTCCGCGGGCTGTGTAATCAAGCTGATCGGCAGGGCATCCCGCGGAGAAAACGGGAAAGTTTTTGCCATGGTCAGCCCGGCTTTTGTCCCGTCCGCAAGCCAGCTCGCGGGGATAGATGATGTATTCAACGGCATACTTGTGCGCGGCGATGCCACCGGCGATGTTGTATTTTACGGCAGGGGGGCGGGCAAGCTCCCCACGGCATCGGCGGTTATAGGCGATATTGTAGACTGCGTAAAGGCCAAGGGCACGATCGCCAGTTTGCATTGGAGCCATAGCGAGGGAAATAACGTCGCTGATTACCGCGGTTGCCCCGCCGTGATGTATATACGCCTTAGGGGGAAAGATGCCGCTGTGCTCGCCGCCGAGGCGTTCGGGCGCATAAAACCGCTGGAGCGTGACGGCCGCCCCACGGGCGAGTTCGCGTTTTTGACGCCCGAAATGCGGGAGGGCGATATTGAGGAAAACCTGGATGGGCTCAGACAGCGCGGGATAGAAACGCTCGCCGCGATTAGGAGGCTTGATTACTGATGGGCGCGGTTATGATTATCCCCGATGGGATGCAGGATATCGCCTATGATGCGCTTGGCGGCAAAACGCCGTATGACGCGGGCAAGGGCGATAATATGCGGATGATTGAAGAGGCTTCGCAAACAGGCCGGCTTATTACAACGCCGCCGGGGTTCGAGGCTGACACACAGACCTGCATCCTCACGATGCTGGGGCTGGAGCCGCATGAAATACCGCCCGGCCGCTCCTACATCGAAGCCCTTGCGTTAGGGCTTGAGGTAGGTGCCGATGATATAATCATGCGCTGTAATTTCGTGGAGGTAGACGATAAAGGCAAGCTCGCGGTGCCCTGCTGCAGTGCGCCTGAAGACGTTGCGAAAGCGCTGCGCGGCATACTCTCCGAAATGGATGATGTCACGATTACGCCGGTGGGCAGTTACAAAAGCCTGCAAATGATCAGGGGCGGGGCTAAGTATCTCGATGGCCTTGTTACCTCTATGCCGCATCAAAATCAAAATGGGGTTTTTGAAAAGCTTCTGCCGCGCGGGAATAAGCTTGCTGAGCGGCTTGCGGATTTCTCGTGTGAAATGCTTAAAATTTACAGGCCGTACACCGTGCTTAACTGGGGGCAGGCGGTAAAAGGGGAGCTTCCCGCGTTTTCGTCGCTGTATACAGGGAAAAGCGGCGCGATAATTTCCAAAACAGACGCGCCTATCGGCATTGCCGCCGCCATGGGTATGCAGTGCCCCGCTATCCCCACGGCAACCGGCGACACCGACACAGACCTGCCGGCAAAGGCGGCAAAGGCTTTGGAGCTTGCCGCACAGCATGATTTTGTCATGGTGCATATAGGCGGCCCGGATGAAGCGACCCACCGCCAAAACCCCATAGAAAAAGCCGATTTTATCCGCAAGATGGACACGGAGCTTATCGGGCCGATTTTGCGCGGGCTTCGCGGGGGCGACAAGGTGATGCTGGTAAGCGACCACGCCGCCCTGTGCGAAACTGCGGGGCATACCGATGAGCCTGTTAAGTTTTGGCTGTATGAAAAGGGCGCGGCGCTCTCGGGGGATATGGGGACGCTGGCGGGGAAAATGGCGGTAAGGCTTCTTATTTAGAATTTAACAAAAGGTGGTAACAAAATGGTTCCAACAATATCTATTGTATCGATGACAATTTCGCTGCTGCTGAATTTAGGGCTTGTGATTTTCGCGTTTATATTTCTGCGCCGGAAATTTAATTTTTCGGTGGTGCCGATATTTATAGGCGCGCTGTCCTTTGTCCTTTTTGCCTTGGTGCTGGGTCCGCTGATAATGGTAAACCCGCTGTTCATGCCCGGGGCGGACGGAAGCGCGGCGCGGATTACACCGGATAACTTGCTGCTGTTTGTTTTATTAAGCACGCTTGCCTCCGGGCTTTTTGAGGAAACCGGGCGGCTGGTATCCTTCCTGCTGATTAAGAAAAGGTACCGCGGAATAGGCACGGGCATATCCTATGGTATTGGGCATGGTGGCATAGAAGTGCTGGCTTTGGTTGTGCTGACGATGCTGAATAATATTATCCTCAGCTTGCAAATAAACAGCGGCAGCGGCGCGTTGCTTGGGGCGGTCCCGAATATAGACCAAATTGCCGCGCTTCTGGTTTCCACCCCGCCATATATGTACCTGGTTGCTTTTGCGGAGCGAATACCCGCAATGGTTATGCATATTTCATGGTCTGTGATGGTGTGGTACGCGGTGAACAAGGGCGGGAAAGCGTGGCTGCTTTACCCCGGCGCGATTGTGCTGCACATGATCGCCAACACAATGCCCGCTTTAGCACACGCCGGGGTTGTTACAAGCGTTTTGCTGATTGAAATCGTTATATATGTGATAGCAGCAGGGATTGCCGCATTGGCGGTGTATGTGCATAAAAGAAGCAACTAGAAAGAGGGTGTGCATATGGCACTGATTGTAATGAAATTCGGCGGCAGCTCCGTGCGGGATGCGCAGCGCGTGCAAAATGCGGCCGCAAGGATCGCCGCGGAGCATGATAAAGGCAGCGATGTAATCGTGGTTGTCTCCGCCCAAGGCGACACCACGGACGACCTTATCGCGAAGGCGGCTGAGGTAAACCCCGCCGCGTCCCCCCGCGACATGGATTTTTTAGTGACAGCGGGCGAGCAGGTCAGCGCGGCGCTGCTCACGATGGCGCTGGGCAAAATGGGTTACAGGGCAGTGCCGCTGACGGGCTGGCAGGCGGGCTTTATCACAGACTCAAACCATGGCCGCGCGAGGATCAGGCGCATCGAAACAGAACGGCTGGAAAATGAGATCAGCAAGAAAAACATCGTGATCGTCACCGGCTTCCAAGGGGTCAACCGCTACGACGACATCACAACACTCGGGCGCGGCGGGTCCGATACCAGCGCCGTCGCCATCGCCGCTTCGCTGAAAGCGGAAAAATGCCGGATATTCACCGATGTGGACGGCGTATATACAGCCGACCCCAGGCTTGTTCCCACTGCGCAGAAGCTCGAAGCGATTACCTATGATGAAATGCTGGAGCTGGCGACTTTGGGCGCGCAGGTGCTTCACAACCGCTCTGTTGAAATGGCAAAGAAGTACAATGTGCCGCTGGAGGTTTTGTCCAGCTTGGAAGATAAGCCCGGCACAGTTGTAAAGGAGGTAGCAAAAATGGAGAAAATGCTGATAAAAGGCGTTGCAAAGGACGACAGGATAATGCGCATCTCGATTGTCGGGGTCCCCGACCAGCCGGGCATTGCGTATAAGCTGTTCTCACTGCTGTCCAGCCTTAAAATCAATGTAGATATTATTTTGCAGTCCATCGGGCGCGATGGGACAAAGGACATCACATTCACGGTCGCGCTGGAGGACGGCATGGCGGCTGTGCAGGCGCTGGAGGAGCGCAAAGAAAGCCTGGGCTTTACGAAAATGGTCTGGGACGACAATGTGTCAAAGGTGTCCATTGTCGGCGCGGGGATGGAAAGCAACCCCGGCGTCGCCGCGAAAATGTTTGAGGCTTTGGCAGAGGCGAATATAAACATCCAGATGATTTCCACGAGCGAGATTAAAATTTCCGTGCTGATTGAAAAAGCAAGCTCCGCAGCGGCGGTTAATGCCGTACACGCGGCGTTTGAGGCGCCGCAATAGCGGCGCAGGATTTAGGTTTTAGGATTTAGGATTTAGGGAAAGGACGAAGCGGCAAATTTCTTTCCTTCCTATCATAATGCAAGAAGAGCGGCCACACAGGACCGCTCTTCTTGTGTATTTTTTATCACAAACCGTAAATCTCCGAGCTTTTTGCAAGGTGGATGCCTTTTTCTTCCAGCAGCTTTGCCGCCGCACACGGGTCCCGAAGCCCCAAAACCGCGTAGGCCGTCCCGCTGTCCCGCCCTAAAAATACATACATGAACTCAACATTCATATCGGCGTCGGACAGGATTTGCACAATGCTGTGGAAGGAGCCGGGCCTGTCGTCCAGGCGCACGGCGACAACATCGGTGAGGAAAGCCGGGATACCCGCGGCCTTCAGCTTTTCCGCGGCTTCGCTTGGACGGTCGGCGATTAACCTGAGGATACCGAAATCCTCAGTTTCCGCCACGCACAAAAACCTCATGTCAATACCGGAATCGCTGATTACTTTTGTAATCTCGGCAAGCCGGCCTTTTTCGTTCCCCAAAAAAATATTTATTTGGCTGATAACCATGTTTTCCCCTCCTTTAGAATTTTCTGTTGTCCTGGACACGCTTCGCCTTGCCTTCACTGCGGGCTATTTGCTTTGGCTCCACAAGCTTGACGGTTGTTGTAACCCCGAGCGTGGACAGCAGCGCGCCTTCAATTTTTTTCTGGATGGACTGGAGGTCGCCGACTGTGGAAATGCCGGAGAAAATTTCCGGGGTCATCTCCACCTGCACCTCCATCGTATCCATATTGCCGACCCTGTCTACTACCAGCAGGTAGTTTGGCGGCAGACCAAGATCAAGCAGTACGCTTTCGACCTGTGACGGGAACACGTTTACGCCGCGGATAATAAGCATATCGTCCGTGCGCCCGCGCAATTTGGACATCTTGATGAGTGTGCGCCCGCAAGCGCAGTTTTCCCGCCAGATCGTTGCGATATCGCCTGTGCGGTAGCGGATGAGCGGCAGCGCCTCCTTGCGCACACAGGTGAACACAAGCTCGCCCTGAACGCCCTCAGGGAGCGGTTTGCCGGTTTTGGGGTCGATAACCTCCGGGATGTATTTATCCTCGTTTACGTGCATACCGGATTGGTCTGAACATTCAAAGCTCACGCCGGGGCCGATAAGCTCCGCCATACCGAAAATGTCATATGCCTTTATCCCGAACATCCGCTGGATTTCAAGGCGCATTTCCTCCGACCACGCCTCCGCGCCGAACACGCCCGCGCGCAGGGAAATATCGTCCGGGCCGATCCCCATCTCCGACATTGCCTCGCCGATATACATTGCATAAGAAGGCGTACAGCAAAGGATGTTGGAACCGAAATCCCGCAGTATATCGATCTGCCGCGCTGTGTTGCCGGACGAAACCGGGATCGCGACAGCGCCCAGCCTTTCCGCGCCGTAGTGCATCCCCAGCCCGCCCGTGAAAAGCCCGTAGCCATAGGCGATATGGATATAATCCGCCTTAGTCGCTCCCGCCGCCACAAGCGCGCGCGCCGTGTCCTCCGACCAGTCGTCAAGGTCGCGGCGGGTATACGCGACAACCGTCATTTTTCCGGTGGTCCCGCTTGTCGCGTGGATGCGCCTGATCCTTTCCTTCGGCACCGCAAACATACCGTAGGGGTACGTATCGCGCAGGTCTTTTTTGTATGTGAACGGCAAACGCGAAAGGTCGTCCACACTTTTGATGCTTTCGGGGTCTATGCCGTGTCCGTCCAGGCGTTCGCGGTAAAAAGGCACGCTTTCATAGACCCTTTTTACCATATCGCCCAAACGCTTTCCCTGTTCGGCGCGCAGGCTGTCAAGCCCCGCGCACTCTATCCAAGGGGAATAATACTGTTCCATAATACAGCTCCTTATCTTTTGTGGGTTTTGACTTTACTAACAGGCCTTCCCCACAAAACCTCCACGGTAGCTATATTTGTATAGCCTTTCCATAGTGCTTTCACCTGCTTTCGGGATTATTGATGAAATCCTCAAATAAATTTCACAGCGGTGCCGTATGCCAGAACCTCCGCCGCGTTTTGCATGATTGAGGAGCTTTCATACCGCACGCCGAGGACAGCGTCCGCGCCGAGGCCGCTCGCCTCCTGCACCATGCGGTCTGTCGCGATTGTGCGGGCTTCGGCGAGCATATCGCTGTAGCTTTTTATCTCGCCGCCGATAATCGTTTTAAAGCCCGCCATAATATCTTTGCCCAAATGCTTTGATTTTACAACAGAGCCTTTTACTATGCCGATTACCTCGTAAGATTTACCGGGAAGCTCGCCTATGTTTACGATAATCATGGTTTTCTCCTTTTTTTAGATTTGTGTTTGTACGGGGAATGTGAAGTGCAATGCATAATGCATAATTAAAAACACAGAGCAACAAAGGCAAGTATGCGCAAACCTACAATAGGGAGCGACACCGGAAGCGCCCGCGCATGTAATAACAGCGGAAAAAGTTTTTGATTTCTTTTATTCCTAATTCCTTTTTTCGCGTTCCAGCCCTGGAGCCCGGCTCGGCTGGGTGATTGGG
>WRLS01000029.1 GCA_009776345.1 Oscillospiraceae bacterium
CCCCCGCGACCCCCCGCAGAAATCGAAGACTGCACACTTGCCAGTACGACGAACAAAGGGCAATCAGTAAAATACATCTACCGTCCGCTTTCGCCTTGCGAGGCTCAAATGCTGGGCGCGGGGAAAAAGATAATATGAAAAAAGCATATTAGATATTTTTCCCCGCTTTTTAAACCTTCAGTTAGCATTGTAGCTATTATAGACACAAAGCACCAAAGGCAAGTATGCACAGACCTAAAACAAGGAGCGACACCGGAAGCGCCCGCGCACGTAATAACAGCGGAAAAAGTCTTCAAATATCTTTTTTTCCTAATACCTTTTTTCGCGTTCAAGCCCTGGAGCTTGGCTCGGCTGAGCGATTGGGCGGATTAAAGAACTAAGCATATGACGTGCGCGATGAAAGGCACAGGGCTATGAGAATTGTCGTAGCGGGGGTCCGGGGTCTCCCCGGCGCGTTTTGGTTACTTTGCCGCGTTGCAAAGTAACAGCCCCCGCGGCTTGAGCGGGTGAGCAGTGCGAAACTACAACAAGAAGTAAACGTAACGTAGGCGCAAAATTTACGTAAACTGCGAAACTCGCAACAAAGCAAAAAAACACAGTGTTCGTAATACTAATCTTCGTTAGAAATGAGGACAAAAAATCTTCGCAAAACCCATAACCGAAAGCTTTTGCTCGATTTTTTGTCTATTTCTTAAACGGATATTAGTATAAAGCAATCAGGGGGCGAAGTAGATGAAACCCATAAAAATGATCGTGACCGACCTGGACAACACACTTTTGCGCAGTGACAAAACCATATCGGACTTTACGGCGGAGGTTTTCGCCCGTTGCCGCGAAAAAGGGATTATAACAGCTTTCGCGACCGCGCGCTCACAGCAGGCGGCGGCGCGGTTCATCAGGCAGATAGAGCCTGATATTTTTATTGGTTTCGGCGGCGCGCTGGTTTTGCACAAGGACAAGGTCATACATAAAACCGGCATCCCAAAGGAAATAACGCGGGGCCTTGTAAAACGCTTCATGTCCGAGCCGGAAATTGAGGCGGTATATTTATCTAACGAAAACCGCGCCCTTACCAACGATGACGAAATTTTCACTTCGCACTCGGACTGGATGCACTACGAACGCACGGATTTTTCCGCTGTGCCGGATGAGGTTTTCCTGAAAATATCGGTAGCTTGCGCTAATCCCGATGTAATGGCGCGGATTGCCGACGATTACCCCCTGTTCGAGGTTTTGGGCTTCTCTGGCGAGGGGATATTTATGTTCTCGAACAAAACAGCGTCAAAGTGGGTCGGCGTAAAGGCGGCGGGCGGTTATCTTCGCATTCCCGCCGATGAGATCGCCGCGTTCGGCGACGATTATAATGATATAGGTATGCTTATGGGATGCGGGGTCGGCGTCGCGGTCGAAAACGCCATACCGCAGGCAAAGGCCGCCGCGGACTATATTTGCGGGTCATGTGAAGAGGACGGCGTTGCGCATTGGCTGGCGGCGCGGAGCGCCGCAGGTTTTAGGATTTAGGTTTGAGGTTTTAGGAAAAGGACGGTGCGACAAATATCTTCCCTTACTAATTCCTAATTCCTATTTCCTAATTCCTATCCATTGACGTACAGGCAAAATAGGCGTAAAATATAATTATGCTAACCTTTGAAGAATCCCAAGAAGCGCTGACCGAAATCGCGGACAACCTGCCGGCGGCCATATTTGACAGGCTGAATGGCGGGATACTCCTGTTGCCCGACACTGTGCGCGACCCTAAATACAGCGGGCTGTTCATTCTCGGGCAATACCATGTGGAGCCGCTCGGCTTCGGGCGTTATATAACTTTACACTACGGCTCGGTAAAAGAGGTCTACGGGCATTTGCCCCCGGGCGCGTTCCGCCGTAAACTGGAGGAAACCTTGCGGCACGAGCTTGTCCATCATATAGAAAGCCTTGCGGGGGACCGTTCCCTGGAAATCAAAGACGCGATACAATTGGGGCAATATACACAGCGCCGCAAGCTAAGGCTGCAGCGGGATACAGGGCGCGATGGCGCGGCAGGCGGGGGTGGGCAATGAAAGCCATCGCGGCAAAAATAAAACGCTATTTTATCCGCACCGACCATGCACTGTGGGTTATGTGTGTTATGATGTCCGCCATCGGCGCTGTGCTGCTCTACGGCTGCCTAGTCAGCGGGTATGCCGCCAGTTTAGGCGTCAGCAGGCGTATGTTTTTTATTCAAATCGGCGCGGCCTTGGCGGGGATTTTCGCCGCGTTTATTATCTCGCTGATTGATTATCGGTTCCTGCTGAAGACCTGGATGGTCCATATACCGCTCGCTTATTTTTTAGTGGCGCTGACATTCTTCTTCGGGTTTGGACATATAGAAAGGCCGGACGACCGGCGCTGGCTCATGCTGCCGTTTCTTAATATGCAGTTCCAGCCCTCCGAGCTGCTTAAAATTTCATTCATCATGTCCTTTGCGCTGCATATTCACAAACTGAGCGATTCGATTGGCAGGCTTATACCGGTGATAAGCCTGGCGCTTCACATATGCGTGCCTGTAGTGCTGATACATCTGCAAGGCGACGACGGGACCGCGCTGCTTATTGGGCTTACGGGCATTGCAATGATGTTCCTGTCCGGGGTGAAGTGGCGGTATTTTCTGGCCCTGGCATCAGGGCTTTCCGTTGGGGTGCCGCTGGCGTGGTATTATGTCCTGAGCCCATTCCAAAAAGAGCGCATCACCGTGCTGTTCAACCAAGATACGGCCGATGTCCTGGGCATATATTACCAGCAGTATTACGCGAAAATGGCAATCGCGATGGGCGGCACAACCGGGATCGGCCTGTTTGATGCCGCGCACACCTATATCCCGATTATGCACAATGACTTTATCTTTGCTTTTTTAGCGGAGTCATTTGGGTTTATGGGCGCGCTGGGCGTGTTGTCGCTGATGGTGGCCTTGTGCCTGAAGATCCTTTACAACGGCATCCGCGCTGACGACAGCCGCGGCGCGGCGATTTGTTGCGGCGTATTCGCGATGCTGCTGTTCCAGGCTTTTATCAACGTCGGGATGTGCCTTTCCCTTTTGCCCGTTATCGGCAACACATTCCCATTTCTTTCACAGGGCGGGTCGTCGGTGCTGACCGCATATATCGGCATCGGGCTGGTGATGTCTGTTTATATGTGGAAAAAAGAAGAGATGTTTTTTGATTAGAAAGGACCGATAAAATGAAAAAAATAATACTATCCTCTGTTTTAGCAGCAGCGCTTCTATTCTCATCCTGCACGGCGGGGGGCGGCGGCGCGGGCGTTCCGTCGGGGACCGACCGCGAGGGCAACGCGATATCTTTACCGGGCCGCATTGACAGAATTATCGTCATGGGGCCGTCCAATGTAGAAATTGTCGCGGCGCTGGGCGCGGCGGATAAGATCGCCGCCATAGACAGCTATTCTGTTGGCATCCCGGGCGTACCCGCCGATATCCCGGTCTTTGATATGCTATCCCCGGACGGTGAGCGCATGGCCGCCCTTGCGCCGGATGCCATCTTCATCACCGGGATGAGCAAGGTTGAGGGCGACGACCCGTTAAGGCTTGTCGCGGACTCGGGGATTTGTGTGGCATATATCCCGAACAGCCCCACCATCGGGGATATAATGGAGGACATCCGTTTCCTGGCAAAAGCTTTGGGTGCGGAGGAGAAAGGCGAGGCGCTGATCGCCGGTATGCAAAGCGAGATTGATATTATCCGTGAAACCGCAGGACAAGCCGTAACCAAAAAAACCGTCTACTTTGAGATTTCCGCCGCGCCGTTTATGTACAGCTTCGGGTCTGGTACATTCTTAAATGAGATGATTGAAATTGCGGGGGCGGAGAATATTTTCGCGGGTCATGATTCCTGGCTGGCTGTGACCGATGAAGCCGTGCCGCAGGCAAACCCGGATGTGATCCTGACAAGCGTGGATTATTTGGACGACCCGGTAGCCGAAATCCTGTCAAGGCCGGGCTGGGCAGGTATTGCCGCCGTGCAGAACGCGGATGTGTACCGCATTGACGCGGACGCGAGCAGCCGCCCGAGCCATAATATCGTGACCGCCCTGCGACAAATAGCCGAGGCTGTCCACCCGGAACTGTTTAAATGAAAACTAAAATAATCGTCACAGCGGCAGCGGCCCTTGCCGCGCTCATACTTGGGGTCGCGGTCGGCAGCGTGTACATCCCGCCGGGGGATATACTGCGAATCATCGCGCATATGGTTTTCGGGGCGCGGCTGCCGGAGGAAATAAGCGCCACCTCCGCCGCGATCCTGTGGAATCTTCGGCTCCCGCGCGCGCTCCTGGCGTTTGTCGCGGGGGCGGCGCTTTCGGTCAGCGGCGCGGTTATGCAGAGCGTTTTGCGAAACCCGCTGGCTTCGTCGTATACAATCGGCGTGTCGTCGGGGGCATCGCTGGGCGCTTGCCTGGTCCTTCTCTACGGTGCCGCGCTCCCGATGCCCGCAATGCTGACACTGCCGGTTTTCGGCTTTGCGTTCGGGCTTGGCACGATACTGCTCGCGGTGGCGTTCGCTTCGGGCATAGACAGCAGGATGGAAAACAATACTATAATTTTAGCCGGTATGGTGTTCTCCTTGTTTGTAAACGCCGTGACAACACTTCTGATGGCGATGTCCGGCGAATATATGAACCGCCTGATCTATTGGCAGATGGGCAGCTTTGCAATGAAAGACTGGCACACGCTGTATATTTTAGTGCCGCTTACTATTATCGGTGCGCTGTTCGCGGTGCGATGTAACCGCGAGCTGGATATGATGACCTTCGGGGAGGAACAGGCAAAAACCATGGGCGTGAGCCTAAAGCGCGTAAAATGGGCGCTGCTGATCTGCGCGTCGCTGCTTACAGGCGGCACAATCGCGTTTGTCGGTGTGATCGGCTTTGTGGATTTAGTCGCTCCGCATATTGTGCGCAGGATCTTCGGGCCGTCACACAGATATGTAATCCCGCTGTCCGCACTGCTGGGCGGCGCGTTTATGGTAATCTGTGACCTTGCGGCGCGTACTGTCGTTTCCCCGAGCGAGCTGCCTGTCGGCGCGGTGACAGCGCTGGTGGGCGCGCCGTTCTTTGCGTATGTATATTTTGCCAAGAGGAAAGCGTAATGGGACAAAAAATGCTGGAGCTTATAAATGTATCCGCCGGTTATAACGGCACTGATGTAGTAAAAAACGTGTCACTGGCGGTAAACGCGGGCGAGAACCTGTCCATCATCGGGCCTAACGGCTGCGGGAAAACCACATTGCTGAAGGCCGTGGCGAATATCCTGCCCTACCGCGGGGAGATTGCGCTGGACGGCAAACCCACGCGAAAATTAAAGCAGCGGGAGATCTCCCGGAAAATCGCGATGCTCAGCCAGAACTCCGGCGCGTACTTCTCCTACACGGTCTACGACACGGTGATGATGGGGCGGTACCTTCACATAAAAGACCGCTTGCTGGGGCTTCCGTCAAGCGGGGACAAGGATTTTGTCCTGGAGTGCCTGAAAACCGCGGACCTGCTGGATGTAAAAGACAGGGAGATCACAAGGCTTTCGGGAGGCCAGCTCCAGCGCGTGTTTTTGGCGCAGGTACTCGCGCAGGACCCCGCGGTTATCCTGCTGGACGAGCCGACAAACCATCTCGACCTAAAGTTTCAGATAGAGCTGGTGGAGTATCTGAAGCAGTGGGCATCGCAGTGGGGGCGCGCGGTAGTCGGCGTGATGCATGATATAAACCTTGCCCTGCGCCTGAGCGCGAGGCTTTTGGTCATGAAGGGCGGCGGGGTGTCGGCATACGGCAATGCCGATGAGATTATGACAGGCGGGCTGCTGGAAAACACATACGGCATCGATGTAGCGGGTTATATGCGCGAATTACTGGCAGTTTGGGAAAATGTGAAATGAGAAGCTGTGTTCATAGCTTCTAAACAGGAGGATGATTACAAATGGCTAAAATCGGATCCCCGCTTTTTATCCTGCAGGAGCAGTGCGCAAAAGACCTGATGGCGGTTATTGAAAGGCTTGCGGAAATCGGTTTTGACGGGATAGAATTTCTGGGTTTTTTCGGGCACAGCCCCGCTGATATCAGGCGCAAGCTGGATTCATGCGGGATCGCCGCCATCGGCGACCATGTCCCCTTTGAGCGGTTTGTGTCCGAAACCGGCAAGGTTATCAGCGAACGCGGGGAGATAGGCTGTAGTTTTATTACAGTTGCCCCGCCGCCGCCGGAAGGGATGCCCGGCGGCACGGATTACCCGCGGACTATTGAAGCGTTTATAAAAATCGGCGAAGCGGTCAATGCCGCAGGGATGCGCCTGCTCTTCCATAACCACGCGGAGGAGCTGTGCGGCACGGCAGACGGAAAAACCGTACTCGAGCATTTAATGGACGACATCCCGCCCGCCATTTTGGGGCTGGAGCCTGATTTCGGCTGGATGGGTATTGGCGGCGCCGACCCCGCGTATTATTTACGGAAGTATGGCAGCCGCAGCCCGGTTTTGCATTTCAAGGACTACATCCCGTCGGATAACGAACAGGGCTTCCTGTTCCGGCCGACAGGCTACGGCGTGATTGACAATGCCGGGTTATACGCAATGTCGCTTGCGGCCTCTAAGCCGGAATGGTATGTGATGGATCACGACCACGCGTATGGCCGCGATATCTTCCGCGACCTGGAAATCTCGCTGGATTATTTTAGGAATCTGGAAATTATTTCAAATAACTGAGGTTTGTTTCGTTGAAAAATGTATGCTTTCTGATCGCGCTGTTACTGTGCGCGTGCGGCTGTGCGGATATCGGTCCGGAGCCTGCCCCGCCGGCAACCGCGGCACCCGCACAGGCAGGGATAATAATCCCGCCTAACAGCGGCGCCCATATACTAGGGGCCGCCGCCGCGTTGGCGCGGGAGCTTTCGGGGAAATGGGCAGGGCTGGAATTTGCTGTACATGAATCGCCCGACCCGCCAAGCGCGCTTTCCTCCGGCGATGCGCTGCTGGCATTTACGCCTGTGGGGGATTGGAGCCGCACCGCCGCTTTGCTTTCCTCACCGTTTTTATATGAAAGCTATGAGCATTTCTCCATGTCTATGAATTCCCGCACTGTACTCGGCGCGGTGGGAAAAGAAACCGCGGCGGCAAAAACAACCCCGTTGGCTGTGTTTTATACAGGTTCGGCTTTTTTGCTTTCGTCCATAAACCCGAATAACTATCGGAGCTTCCGCAGTGCAGTTATCAGCGAAGGCGGCGATTTTACAGAGGAATATGAAACCGAAGAAGGCGGCGAGGACGAGGATGAGGATGTACCGGAGGAAAGCGCCATCACACCCGCCCTTGCGATGATATCCCATAATACACAGCGCCGCCATGCTTATACAGCCGCGGGTTCGGTTGTAACCGTAATATCAGACCCGTCGGCCAGGCTGGAAAAACTGCTGGACGGGCAGCTGCAAATCGCGGAATTTTCCGCCCGTGAAGGGCTTTCCCCCGCCGAAACTCATGACGGCATCCGCCTTACGGCAAGCTGGCAGGATATCCGCCCGCTCTGGCTTTTAGCTGACAGCGGCTGGCTGGATTCGCTCACAGGCACCCAAGAAAGAGAACTGCGGGAGGCTGTGTCAAAGCTGTTCCACGCAATAGACCAAAGCTATTTGAGGGAAGACTTAGCGGTGTTCGCGCAATTTTCAGGCTGGCCGTTTATTGAGCCGGGCGATTTTTCCCGCACACGCCGCCTTCTCAGCCGGGACGCCATTAACTCTTTGGCGCTGTCGCCGGGCATAGAGCAGCGCAGGATATTAAACCACATTGACAGCATACGCAGGTAGCAGGGTTTTGCCTTCGGCAGGATTGAGGTTTTAGGATTGAGGATTGAGGAAGGGAAGGAGCTTGTAGGGACGGTCGCCCTCGACCGTCCGCATTGTACGATGCGCCGCGATAATTTGCGGACGACCGGGGCGGTCGTCCCTACGGCCTTCGGCAGGTTTTAGGATTAAGGTTTGAGGTTTCAGGAAAGGGACGGTGCTGCAAATTCCTTCCCTTCCTAAAACCTATATCCTAAATCCTAAAATCCTGGCGTAAGCCAATTTGCCCCGCGCGGGGTTTTATGGTATGATGTTGGTGTAACGGATATAGCAGTTCCACTTTACATACGTAAAGCGTAACAGCTATAAAACTTATTTAAAATGCCGTTTGGCTCGCCGCAAAGCGGCAACCGCCAAACATGGCACATATGGCAATTCCGGTGAATGACAACCGGAATTGCTATATCACGAACCGGAAGAGGTGGACAGGCATTGATCCGCATAGAAATATGCAAGCCTACCCCCGCGCAGTGGATGAAGCTGCGGGGGGGCGTTGGCTGGGCATCCTTCCCCGAGGATGTCGCACAGAAAAGCCTTGACAACACGCCGTTTTGCGTCTGCGCAATGGACGGGGATGAGCTTGTCGGGATGGGGCGCGTCCTCGGCGATGGGGTGTTCGCTTTTTATATAGGCAACGTGATGGTCCGCCCCGACCGCCAAAGTGAGGGCATCGGCAGTGCCATTATGGAAAAAATCATGGAGTATGTAGACAGCCTTGCCGTGCCGGGCTCTATCGCCAGCCTCCTTTCAATAAAAGGCAAGGAGGAGTTCTATACGCGCTTCGGCTTTGAGGAAAGGCCGGATGATATGCACGGTGCGGGTATGTCGAAATATTATAGCTGATACGAGATCATATTGGAGTAAATATGTCCAGGCTATGCACCCTTTTCAGCTCAAGCAGCGGGAACGCTGTATACATATCAGGCGGCGGCACGGCGCTGCTGGTTGATGCCGGGGCATCATGCCGCCGTATCCTTACGGCTTTGGATGCGCGCGGGCTTGACTTTTCGGGCATTGCGGGGATTTTAATCACGCATGAGCATATCGACCATATTTCCGCGCTGGAGGTTTTGCTTAAAAAAATCCGCGTGCCTGTTTACGCTTCATCCGAAACGCTGGATTTTCTCTGCCGCAACGGGAAGATACCACCGGGGGCGGTTTTGGCGGAGGCCTCCGGCACGTTTTGTGTGGGGGATATAAAAGTAACCGCGTTTGATACGCCGCACGACGCCGCGCACAGCCTTGGCTTCCGCTTGGAAATGCCCGACCGGAGGGTCATCGGCATCGCAACGGATTTAGGGCACATCAGCGGCACGGTGGAGCATCACCTGACCGGCTGTGATTTGATAATGCTGGAATCCAATTACGACCCCGGTATGCTGGACACTGGCCCGTACCCATATCTTTTAAAGCGCAGGATAAAAAGCAATACCGGCCACCTGTCCAACGAGGACTGCGCGGAGGGAATACGGCGGCTGGTAAAAAAAGGCGCGGCTTATTTTGTGCTGGGGCATTTAAGCGAGCAAAATAATTTGCCGGAAATCGCATATCAGACAAGCCGGCTAAAGCTTGCCGCCGACTGCTTGAGGGAGCGCCTGGACTACGTCCTCCACGTCGCCCCGGCAAGAGGACCGGGGGAGGTGCTTGCCATTTGATTAAGATAACGGTTATCGCCGTAGGCAAGTTAAACGAAAAGCATTGGGCGGACGCGGCGGCGGAGTATGTAAAGCGGCTCGGGGCTTACTGCAGGCCCAATATAATAGAAATCGCCGAAGCGCGGCTCCCGGACAAGCCGTCCCCGGCGGAAATTGCAAAGGCGCTCGAAACCGAGGGCAAAACAATCCTCGCGCAGATACCGCCGAAAGCGACGGTTATCGCGCTGTGCATAGAGGGCAAGGCAATGCCGTCGGAGGAACTGGCGGAGTTTATCGGCAAAACAGCGGGGGAGCATTCGCATATCGTATTTGTGATCGGCGGCTCCCACGGGCTTTGCCCGGACGTAAAAGCGCGGGCGGGGCTGAAGCTCTCTATGTCGGCCATGACATTCCCGCACCGGCTTGCGCGGGTTATGCTACTCGAGCAGGTTTACCGGGCGTTTGCGATAAATGCGGGGGCGCGGTATCATAAATAGAGGATTGTCTGTATTTGGGGAGGACCGCATGATAATATTGGAAACCGGCAGACTTATAGTACGCGACTATAAAAAATCCGATTTGAACGATATGCACCGTCTTTGGTCAGACAGGGAAACCATGTATTATTTAGATGATGTTTTGTGCCATACCGTTGAAGATACCGCCAAGTACTTAAAAAACGGTTTGGACAATGCAGACGGGCATTATTTTTGCATTTGTGACCGGGTCACCGGGAATTATATGGGAAGCATAGGCTACACCATAACCGATACGACACCTTTGGGGAAAATAGTGCATATGGGGTATATGCTGTTGCCTGAACATCACAAGCACGGCTACATGCCGGAGGCTGTAGTGAAAGTTATAGAATTTGCTTTTACTAAAGACAACTGTATCCGTATAAGTTCGGGGTGCCATAAAGATAATGGCGCAAGCGCAAAGGTTTTAGAAAAAGCGGGGTTTAGAAAAGAAGGCGAGCGTATAAAAGCGGTATATCATGACGGAGTTATGAAAGACCGGTTAGAGTATGCCATAAACAGGGATGATTTTGTAAATAGCGCGGTGTAAGCATCATCCGCGGCAAGCTGAACGGCAATCCAAAAACCGAACGGAGATCAACATGAAAATTATGGCAGTACGGCAAAAAAGCCGCGGGAGCCGCCGGAAGTCTGCCCCAACAGCAAAACCCGTAAAACAGCAAACAGCCTCCCCTAAAAACCGGAGGCTTTTTTGTGCTGTACAGTCATATAATTTACCTGTATAATATTATCGTCCACGTGCAACAAATCGCGCCGATTTCCCCACTTAATAAAATGAAGAGGTTTGCCAAAACCGCTTGATTGGAGATCCGCATGAAAAAATCCATGTTACTTATGATAACTTCAGTGCTGCTTTCTGTCTTAATAACATCCGCCGGATGTACCGCCCCGCCCGTCCCGCCCGAGCATACGCCGGCAGAGGGCAGGCTTGTCTTGACCGACCCTGTCTTGCCGGTTGTAACACCGTATGTGCAGGAGCTTCCCGCAATTGGAAGCCCGCCGGTTTTGTCTGTAAGCGCACAGCCATCCGCTCCGCGCACTGCTTACCGCACAACCAACATAAGCGGCGAGATCCGCGCGGTTTGGATTTCCTTCCTTGAGCTTGGCCCCATGATGCAGGGAAAAACCGAGGCGCAGTTTACGCAAAGCGTGCGCACAATGTTTGACCGCTGCGCGGATTTTGGCATAAATACGCTTTATGTGCAGGTGCGGCCATACGGCGACGCGCTCTATGAATCAAGCTACTTCCCATGGTCCTTTTTATGCACGGGGATAGAGGGGCAAAATCCCGGCTATGACCCGCTCGCTGTTATGCTGCGCGAAGCCAAGGAGCGCGGCCTGCGCTTTGAAGCATGGCTCAACCCATACCGTGTGCGCAGTGCCGGGAGCAGTGTAGCGCTCCATTCCGGCAACCAGGCGAAGAAATGGCTGGATCAAAACGATGCCGCCGCCATCAGCTATCAGGGGATAATATCCTACAACCCGGCAAGCGCGAAGGCGCGGCGGCTTATAATAAACGGCGCGCTGGAGCTAATCCGCAAATACCGTGTGGACGGCATACATATAGACGATTATTTTTATCCCACTACGTCCGAGGCGTTCGACCGCGCTTCCTACAGCAGCTACCGCAATAGCGGCGGAAAAATGACGCTTGAGAACTGGCGGCGCGCCAATGTGGAGCGCCTGCTTAGGGATATGTACAGCGCGATTAAAGAGGAAAACCCCAATGTCACCTTCGGGATAAGCCCGCAGGGCAATTTGAGCAACAACTTCAACCAGCAGTATTTCAATTCTGAGAAGATAATCTCAAACCCCGGATACTGCGATTATATCATCCCGCAGATATATTACGGCTTCCAAAACACTACGCTGCCATACGCGAAAACTGTGGATCAGTGGGACCGAATGACCCGCGCGGAGGGCGTGGAGCTGATTATCGGGCTTGCCGCGTATAAGGCGGGCATTGCGGACAGCTGGGCAGGTTCGGGGGCGCAGGAATGGGTGCGCGGCCGCGATATTCTGAAACGGCAGGTGGAGTACGCCCGAAACGCGGATAACTACAAGGGCTTCGCGGTTTTCCGCTACGCCAGCTTATTTGCCCCGGAATCCGGTTTGCGCGCCCACGCACAGGCGGAAGCGGCAAACCTGCGCCAAATTTTAAAGTAGGGGCGACCCTCGCGGTCGCCCGCATCAAGGTATATATCGCATAAACAATTTATTAAGGATGTATGTAATGAGCGAATTTTTCAAGCGCAAGCGCATCGCGGTACTGGCGATCAGCGCGCTTTTCCTGGCGGTGACGATGCTGGCGGGATCAGCGGCGTATCTTTTGGAAGGCGCGATTACAATGGTCGCCGCAGAAAAAGAGGGCGCCGCGGTATCCGAAGAGGATGACATTTTACAGATCCTGCCGGAGGAAATACCGCAGGAACCCGAGCCGCCGCCGCCCGAACCCGAGCCGGAGCCGATAAGCTTCCGCCGCCCGGGCGAGATGCGGGGCGTGTTCCTTGTACCCGGCGCCGACTTTATCACAACACCGGACACAAGCCCGGAAACTATAAAATCCGAGATCGACAAGGCGTTGGCGGCGGCAAAGGCGCTTACGATGAACACTGTAATAATAGACACGGTTTTTGAGGACAAGGTTATCTACAACACAATAAACTCCCCCGTTCTCTCCGGGAATTTCGACATTATGGATTACATACTGACGAGAAGCCGCGAAGAGGGCCTGTTTGCATACGCGATTTTTGATGCTTCTTTTTACGGGTCGACCACTGCCGCGAGACTGCTGTCAATCGGCGGCAGGGGGACAGACACGCTTGCGGCAAACCTGCGCGAATTTACAGAGCGGTACCCCGTGGACGGCATTTTGCTCGACGGCTATCTGAACACAAAAACGCCCGGCAGCTATGGCATCTATTCGGCGGTCGGCGCGGCGATCGGCTTTGACAACTTCATGCGCACAGGCCCCGAAGCCACCATGCGCACTTTCTCAAACACGCTTCGTAAATATGCCCGCAATGTCCAGGTCGGGATTTTGGCGGACGCTGTCTGGCAAAACGCGGACGACCACGAGGAAGGCTCAGCCACTGCGGCGGCTTTCACATCTCTTGGCAGCGGCTTTGCCGACACGCGCGGCTTCCTAAGTGACGGGCTTGTTGATTTTGTCGCGGTAAAGGCTTTTTCGTCAACAACAGATACCGCGGTCCCTTTCGGTGAAGTCATACGGTGGTGGGCAAATGAATCCCGCGATGCCGGTGTGCCTATGTATGCGGTCCACGCCTCCGGCAAAATCGTCACGCAGGAACCGGGCTGGTCGTCACAGGACCAGCTTGTGCGGCAAATCATAGAAGCAAACGAAGTGCCCGGCTTTAGCGGCAGTATCTTCAACAGCCTGCGGCGTTTGCAGGAAGACCCGCAGTCCGCCGCTACCGCGCTTGTGCGGTATTATAACGACGAGGTTGAAGCCGAGCATATACTCACTGTGCTTGAAGTTACATATCCCGCGCAGACAAGCTTTACAACCACGGAACCGATAGAAGTAATCCGTGGCGCGTCGGACCCGAACTTCCCTGTTACAGTTAACGGGCAGGCAATCAGCACGGACGCCAACGGGTTTTTCAGCTATACTGTAGAACTGAAGGCGGGCGAGAATACCGTCACCGTAAGCCATAAGGACAGGACAGTGACCTTCAATATCACGCGCAGGGTGGAAATACTCAGGGAGATTTCACCGCAGGGCACGATTAACACAGAAGGCGGCATGGACATAAGCATCAGCGCCTTCGCTTACGGGCAGTCAGAGGTCTACGCCGTAATAAACGGCACGACAGTGCAGATGAGCGTGGATGAATACGCCGCCGATGAGGAGGCAAGGGATTCCAGCTATATGCGATATATCGGCACATACAGAACGCCTGCCGCCACCGGAGAAGTACAAAACCTCGGCGCGATAACGGTTTACGCAAGCTGGCAGGGGCAGCAGCAGTCACTTGCGGGCGCGTCTGTACGGGTGAACAAGAAAGTGCAGATCGAGGACGGCGTGCCTGTCGTCGTAATCGCGGATCAGGCATTTACATATCCCGCAAACACGCTCAACAACATCCCGAACCCGAATTATTTCCCGCTGCCCAAGGGCGCGATGGATTACGCCGTCGGGGGCGAGATTACATATGCAAGCGGCGGGGAAACACACAGGTATTACGTGCTGGCATCCGGCGTAAGGGTAAACGCGCAGGATATTGCCGGTCATAACGATTACGCGAGCGGCAATGTAATAAACGGGGTTACGGTACATTCGGCGGACGGGTTTACTTATGTCACGGTAAAAACCGCCCAGAAGGTGAGCTATAACTTCGCGCATTCGGGGGATAACATAAATATTACGTTCCATAACACAACACAGGCGCCGGACCGCTCCTCGGTCGGGGGCAACGCCATGTTCAGCGGCGCGTCCTGGAACGGCAGTGTTTTGACATTGAATTTAGTACACAGCGCCGCGTTTATGGGCTACAAGGGCTATTATGACGGTGATGACCTGGTACTGCGCTTCAATACCCCGCCAAATTCAATTTCCGGCGCGCGCATAGCGATCGACCCCGGACACGGCGGGCGTGACCCCGGGGCGCCGGGCTTCCTGGCGGATTACCCGGAGGCAAGGCTCAACCGTGATATCGCGCGGCGGCTTGCCGAAGATTTAAAGTCACGCGGGGCGAGCGTCCTGCTGTTGGATACATCCGGCGGCATGGGCCTGCAGGACCGTGTACACAGGGCGGAGCAGTGGAACGCCGATATATTTGTGAGCGTACACAACAACACCGCGCCGAACACCAGCGCGGCAGGTACGGAAGTTTACTATTTCTACCCCTTTGCGCGGGGGCTTGCGTCGGCGGCGGCAACCAACACAAGCAGCGCGCTTTCTACAAATAACCGCGGCGCAAAGCAGAGCTATTACCATATCACACTGTCCTCGCAAATGTCGAGCATCCTTGTGGAATGCGGTTTTATGAGCAATAAGGCGGAGTACGAAAAACTTATCAACTCAAAAGCACAGGCTCGTATCGCGTCCGGGATTGCGGATGCCGTAGCCTCGGCGATCCGCTCCGCGTCAACCGGGTACAGCGGCGGCGGGCGGACATCGCAGGACCCGGACAGCGAGGCTGACCTTGACGAACCGCTGATTGAAGATGAAGACAACGGCACAAACGGGAACTCAGGCACATCCGCGGCATCCCTTGCAAATGTGTCGGATATATACTTCGACCGTGATGAAGTAAGTATGCTAACCGGCACAAAACAAACGATGGTGGTTTTATCCGAAAAAGGCGCGGCTGTGGACAACAAACTCCTGCGATGGGAGAGCGACGACACCGCAGTCGCGGCGGTAAGCGGTGACGGCACAGTGACCGCCCGCAACCGTTCGGGCGGCACATGGATACACGCCTATACCGACGATGGCAGATTGTATGCATCGTGCATGGTCACGGTTATAAGCGCCGCGGAGTTAAACGCGGTCACGGACATATACCTGGATTTAGATTGGCGGCTGGAGCTGTTTATAGGCGAAACCTTCGAGCTTGCGCCCTATCTTATGCCGCTCAGCGCGCGCAATGTTCCGATGACATGGTCGTCCGGCAAACCGGATGCCGCAGCTGTAAGCCAAAGCGGCGTTATAACGGCAAAAAAGGCGGGTGAAGCATTGATCCGCGTGGAGCTTAAAGATAAACCGGGCGTATGGTATGAAATCGAGGTAGCGGTTTTTGCGTAATAATACGAGTTTCGCAGTTTTAGTAATAATACAAAACGCAATTACTTACTTTCTTTTTGCACCGCCAAAAAGAAAGTAACAAAGAAAAACGCGGCTCACGGGGGCGGGGGGCGGCGGCCCCCCCCCCCCCCCCAAAAA
>WRLS01000030.1 GCA_009776345.1 Oscillospiraceae bacterium
AATACCTTTTTTCGCGTTCAAGCCCTGGAGCTTGGCTCGGCTGAGCGATTGGGCGGATTATAGGGCAAAGCATATGACGTGCGCGATGAAGGGTACGAAGCTATGCGGCTTGTCGGAGCGGGGGTTCGGGGTCTCCCCGGCGCGTTTTGGTTACTTTGCCGCGTTGCAAAGTAACTACCCCCGCGGCATGAGCGGATGAGCTGTGCACAGCTACAATGAGTAACAAACATATCGTAGGCACAGATTTTGAACTTCGCACTTCCCGGCAAGCCGAAACTCAAGTTACATTGACTATGCCGCTTTCTTTGTGCTACAATATCTATTGTCACGAAAGGAGGGGTCTGCTTGGGTCTGCTTCATGCGCTTCAGCGCAGGTTCCGGTGGGGCGTTGAGAATCTGATGCTCTATATCACAGGCACTATGCTTGCGGTTTTCCTGGCGGACAGGATTGTCGGGATACCTATGATCCGGTGGATTGTCTTCAGCCGCGCCGCGATTTTGCGGGGGGAGGTTTGGCGGCTGGCTTCCTTTATCTTTATCCCGCCGAGCAGCAGCCTGATTTGGATCGTGATCGCGCTGTATTTCTACTATTTCATCGGGCAGTCCATGGAAAGGGAGTGGGGCGCGGATAAATTCACGTTCTACTATTTAATCGGTATTATCGCAAATATTATTGCCGGGCTTATCACCGGCGGCGCGACAAACCATTATCTTAATTTAAGCCTGTTTTTCGCCTTCGCACAGCTAAACCCCGAAATGCAGATACGCCTGTTTATGGTCATCCCGGTAAAGGTCAAGTGGGTTGCGTGGGTAAACTGGGCGTTCTTCGGGTTCTCGCTTTTTACGGCGCTGCTGGCGCGGGACCTTATATCCGCCGCCGCGATTGTGGTTTCGATCCTGAATTTCCTGCTGTTCTTCGGGCCGGATATGCTTGACGGCATCCGCGCGCGCAAACGCCGCGATAAATACCGAAGTAACTTCGACGATTTTTGGAGATAATAAATAATATAGCCGGAGGGATACAAATGAAAATGGCAGATTTTCTAAAAAACCACGGGCTTTGCCTTTCAATGCGGCAGCTTGAGGAAGGCACACAAAAATTCCTGGAGGAAATGGGGCGCGGGCTTAGCGGGCAGGGCAGCCTGAAAATGCTGCCGGCTTATATCGACCCGTCCGTCAAGCCGGATTTCTCCAAAAAAGTTATCGCCATAGACGCGGGCGGGACAAATTTGCGCATCGCGCTGGTCTGCTTGGCAGACCTTGCAAACCCCGCCATCGAATACTTCGAGAATTACCCGATGCTCGGTACACAGGGGGTTCTTACGGCGGATGAGTTTTTCAGCCGGCTCGCCGATAAAATCGCGCCCATTGCCGACAAGGCGGAGAATATCGGCTTCTGTTTTTCTTTCCCGGCGCAGATACTTCCAAACCGCGACGCCAAGATTATCCAGTTTACAAAAGAAGTCAAGATAACCGGGGCGGAGGGAAGGCTCGTCGGTGAGGGGCTATTGGCAGCGCTAAAGGCGAAGGACCTGCCCTGCAATCAAAGCGTCACGGTGATAAACGACACCGTCGCGGCACTGCTCGGCGGGGTTACGGGTACGGGCGGGCGCGTTTTCGATGATTTTGCGGGGCTGATTTTAGGCACAGGCACCAACACCTGCTATGTGGAGCAAAACGCGCGCGTAAAAAAAGACCCTGCCCTTGCCGGGACCACCGGCAAAACCTTGGTCAATTTGGAATCCGGCGGCTACTCAGGGGCGCCGCGCGGCGATATAGACATAGCTTTCGACAATACGCTTGAGGCCCCCGGCGAGCAAATGTTTGAGAAGATGATCTCCGGCGCGTATCAAGGCCCCTTAATGCTGTGCTTATTGAAGGCCGCCGCAAAGGAGGGCTGCTTTTCCGCAAACCTCGCCGAAAAAATCGCGGGGATGAGCGCAATTAGCGGCAAGGAAATTGACCGCTTTGCCGATTTCCCATACGGGGACAACACGCTTGCCGCGTACATAGGCGGCGATGAAAACGACAGGGAAGCGGTATACACGCTCATAGACGCTTTTTATGACCGCGTGGCTGTCCTAATAACAATGAACATCGCCGCATTGCTGATACGCATGGGCGCGGGCAAAAACCCATGGAAGCCCGTGTGTGTCTGCGCTGAAGGCACTACGTTTTATATGGCAAAGCTCTTCCGCCCAAAGCTCGATTATTATATGCGTACCTATGTACGGGATAAGCTGGGGCTGTACTGCGAGTTTGTCAAGGTGGACAACAGCACGATTTTCGGCACGGCCGCCGCGGGGCTGCTGTAGAATTGGTATGAAAGCCGGGAGGTGTTTTTGTGTCTGTGAAGGAACAGCTGATAAGTGATATTGACCTGCTTCCCGAGCATACGCTGCAAGCGATCAGTATTATTATTAAGGAAATTATTTCGATAAATTCAAAAACAGGGGCATCGCCGCGCCCGGTTTTTGGATCCGGCAAGGGCTTAATGCGGATTTCAGACGATTTTGATGCGCCTCTTGAGGAATTGAAGGAGTATATGGAATTAAAAGTATGATATATCTTGGGTTTGGTAAATATTATAAGTCAAGCGACGTATGTCTCCGCCAAACCCCTTTACAGCATATAATCCCCTTGGTTGAAATCCCGCTCCGAGGCAATTACCGTGCCGCCTGAGAGGACAACGGTCCCGCCGCCTTCGTCGATCATGCGGGCAAAATCATCGCCCTGCACGGCGCGCCCGGATTGATAGCCCTCCATCAGCACGGCCCCGAGGGACTGCGCGGCCTTGAGCTGGTCCAGGCTGTTGATGCCCTCGAAGATCGTAAGCGCGCCGTTCCTGCCCGCCGCTTCTATTATTTTGCGTATGGTTTCGCCCTTTTCGGGAAGCTTTTGGATATCCTTTGTAAAATTCCTGCGGCATTTTACAAACTCTGCCGGTATCTCATCCAGGAAATCAAAGCTTCCAAGCCCCGCGTCCACCCCGCCGACAGCAAGGCGGATACCTGCCTCCTTCAGCTTATTCACCTGTGCCATCGCGGCGTTTTGATCCACGCGCAGGGTGGCGGCGTCTATGACAGCTATAATTGTCTTGGGCTCAAGCTGAAATTCCGAGGCGCATCTCAGAAAGAATTCGTCCAGGTTGGATTTGAAGAAATCTGTTTCGGGTATGTTTACACAGACCGGCTGCTGTTCCTTTCCCGCCTTGCGCCAGCGGTTCATAAAGCGGCAAACCTGATAAATTACCTTTATATTGTTTGTGGGGATAAAGCCGTTTTCCGACGACACGGTTTCGCCCAGAACCTCCTGGCAGGTCCAGCGCGCCAGCGCGTTCGCGCCCCAAAGCATCCCGCGGACAACATCGGTCATCGGCTGGAAATAGATAATAAAGTCGTCCCCGTATTGGTTTTCGTTAAAATCGTCGGTGGCTGATTCCCCGAACAGGAAGGTGGAAACCATCGTTTCGTTGAATACGCCGAAATTCTCGGAGCGCGACATTTTAAGGCAGTGGCGGGCGATGTTTGCTTTTTTCAGCAAAACGTCCATATTGTAGGCGCGCTGCCCCATATTCGGGAGGGCCTCGGCAATCCCGATGCAAAAACGCACGGAGCTTTTTACGCCGATATCGTTTTTTATGTCCTCGCTGAACCGGCGCATTTCTTCGGCGTAGGCATCGTAGGACGGTTCACTGCTTATCGGGAACAGTACCGCGAAATGGTCCGCGGATATCCGGGTGATCATTGATTCTTCGGGGAAAATGGTTTGGCAGCGCCCGGCAAGATGCGTCAGGACGTAATCCCCCAGTGAATGGCCCTTTACGCTGTTGATAAACCTAAAGCGGTCGATGTCGAAGTAGGCCACGGCACAGCCCTCCCCCCGCACATATGCCCCCGCAAGGAATTTGTTGCATTGGCTGACGAACGCGCGCCCGCTGAGCAGGTTTGTGAGCCTGTCGTAAACGGCGTCTTCTTCATACATGGAGCGGACAGGCTCGTCCGCGCCGCTTTCTTGGCTTAAGGCTTCTTCGGGGCCGGGCCTGTTGTCTGTGTTTTGGAAGTATTCAACAAGGTCTACAAGCTCCGGTTCGCCTTCGCCCGGCTCGCCTTCGCCGTCCCCGCCCGAGGCAAGGCCGTCCTCGAATTCCTTGGCGGTGCTGTCCACCGACACTTTTTCTATGCGCAGAAATTTAAGGGAGTACGCGGCAAATACCGCGACCCCAATAAGAAGTATGATCAGTATGGTGATTATAACAATCATGTTCCTCGTCCCCCATTAACGGTATTACAACAAATAATACACATTCGCGCTTAGAAGTGGAACGGCTATATGATATAATTATAACAGATTGTGCGGGAGATTACAAGGAGGGTGTGCGGCTTGCTGCTTGACATTGGTGCGGAAATAAAATAAACTGTCCTTAACGGCATTAAGCCGTCAGAGGACAGTTTATTGCGGAGCGGTTTGTCACTCCCCCTAAAGAAAGGGGGTGAGCATATGTGGAGATGCGTTTTAAGGTACATATTTATGGCGCTTTTAGCTGTTTTTATGATACTCGCAATGTCCATAGAAGCACGATAACCGCCCCCTGCCAAGGCTAACGGTTATCATCATACCTTAATCATGGACAAGCCGCTTTGCGGCACTGTCCTCTCTTTTATTTTACATAAATATCGCCCGGGTGTCAAGGGGGTTATTTAATTATGACAGGCGACGCATTTACAGCCGGGACAAGGCCCGGCAGCCCTGTGGAGCATACCCAAATAAAAATACTGACTGTCTATACGCTGGCATCATCGGAAACGCCGGTCCCTTTTGATGTGCTTCATGAGGCGCTGAGGGAGCATGAGCTTGTCAATTATTTCGCGCTGGTTGAAGCTTTGGACCAACTCTGCGAAAGCGGCCATCTGGAAGCGAAGGATACAGGGGAAGGCGCGCAAAGCTTCTGTGTAACGCAGTTGGGGAAACGCCTGGTCGAGGAGCTTTCTACATCGCTTCCCCCAGCTCTGCGGGAAAGGGCGTCGTCCGCGCTGGGGCGTATTATGAAGAGGAGGCGCAGGCTCAGTGAAGTGCGGATTACCGAAACAAAACGCGATGATGGCTATGACCTGGAGCTTGCGGTGCCGGATATGGGCGGCGAGCTGGTTTCGGTCCGCCTGTTTGTCCCCACCGAACGGGAATGCGCGCGGATACGCCGCAGGTTCCTAAACGACCCCGTGTATCTTTATAGCTGCATTTTAGCGCTGCTGACGGGGGATATCGGCGAGCTTGGCACCGCGCGGGAAAAAGAAGAGCTTTTCTGACCGGGAGGATAAAACGCAATGGTCATAAACAACCATATTATAAAGCATTATTTAAGAAATGTGCTGTTCATAAATGGGACTGCATATGCGGGAAAATCGACAATGGTAAAAATGCTTGCGGATGAGTACGGGTTAATCCATTGCGGTGAAAATTATGAGTGCGTCCCGGGCGGCATTGCCACGCCGGAAAGATACCCGAATCTAAGCTATTTTCAAACCATGAAGGATTGGCAGGAGTTTGTAAGCAGAACGCCGGAGCAGTACGGTAATTGGATTCAAGGAAGCACAAGGGAAGTGGTTGAGTTTGAGGTAACATATCTTATGTGTATATCTCAGAAGCAGAAGGTTATCGTTGACACGAATATCCCCGCTGATGTGCTGCGTGAGATTGCGGATTACAGCCAAGTAGCCGTAATGTTAGCCCCGCCGTCCATGTCTGTTGAGCATTTCTTTAACCGCGATGATGACAAGCCGTTTTTTTTAGAGCAAATAAGCAAATTGGACGACCCGCAGTGGGGAATGGCGAACTTTCGCGCAATATTGGAAAAAATCAACAGTCAAGAGCGGTATGATGAATGGCCGGGAAGCGGATTTTTCACATTGATCCGCAAGGATGCCGAAACCGATACACGGGCGGAAACAATGGAAGCCCTTGCAAAGCATTTTAAGTTGGCGTGAGGTTTTAGGGGTGAGGATTAGTAAAGGGAAGAAGCGGTGAGCTTCTTCCCTTACTAATCTCTAATCTCTAACTACTAATACGATTTCCCCCAAACAACCATTGTATCCGCTTTTTTGCCGCAGCACACGCACACATCGGAAATGCTTTCCTGCTCAAAAGGTATACAGCGGGATGTCACGCCGAGGCTGTCTTTGAGCGCAAGTTCGCAGTTATCGTCGCCGCACCACATTGCTTTTACATAGCCGGTTGTTTTTGCGAAAATGCCTTCCAGCTCCTCCATGTTTTTTGCGGTGAAAGTTCTGGCGGCGCGGTTTTCTTCGGCTTTTTTGTATAGGCTTTTTTTGTAGTCCTCCAGTATTGCCGCGATTTCACCGGTTAGATTTTCCAGCTTGACAAAATATTTTTGACGGGTGTCGCGGCGGACAATAACACACTGGTTTTCGGCGATGTCGCGCGGGCCGATTTCAACGCGGAGCGGCACGCCTTTCATCTCATATTCCGCGTATTTCCAGCCCGCGGAGTTGTCGCTTGCGTCTACCTTAACCCTATAATTTTCTTTTAGGCTGTCACGCAGGGCATATGCCGCGTCAAGCACGCCTTCTTTGTGCTGCGCAACGGGGATTATAACAATCTGCACAGGCGCGACGTCGGGCGGCAGGATAAGCCCGTTGTCGTCGCCGTGGGTCATGATAATCGCACCGATTAGGCGGGTAGAAAGCCCCCACGATGTTTCGTGCGGGTATTGTTTTGTGTTGTCGCGGCCCGTGAAGCCTATATCGAAGACTTTTGTGAAATTATCGGCGAAGTAGTGCGTGGTGCCTGCCTGCAATGATTTGCCGTCGTGCATCATGCCCTCGATTGCGTAAGTCGCCACTGCCCCGGCGAATTTTTCGCGCTCGGTCTTTTTGCCGTATAAAATAGGCAGGCACAAATAATCCTCACAAAAGCGGGTGTAGACGTCCAGCATCCGCAAAGTTTCTTCCATGGCTTCATCGGCGGTTTCGTGGATTGTATGGCCTTCCTGCCACAAAAATTCCGCCCCGCGCAGAAATGGCCGCGTGGTTTTTTCGTTGCGCATTACAGAACACCACTGGTTGTAAAGTTTTGGCAGGTCGCGGTAGGAGTGTACAATATTGGCGTAATGCTCACAAAAAAGCGTTTCGGAAGTCGGGCGGATGCAGTACCGCTCGGTCAGTTTTTCATTTCCCGCGTGTGTTACCCACATAACTTCGGGCGCAAAGCCCTCGATATGGTCTTTTTCTTTTTGCAGCAGGCTTTCGGGTATCAGCATAGGCATATAGATATTCTCATGCCCGGTTTCCTTGAATTTTGCGTCCAGTATGCGCTGTATATTTTCCCAAATTGCATAGCCGTAAGGCCGGTATACAATACAGCCGCGCACGGGCGAATAATCCGCCAGCTCGGCTTTTTTTACGATATCGGTGTACCATTTCGCGAAGTCCTCATCCCTTGACGTTACGGACTGCACCATCTTTTGCTGATCAGCCATTTTGCCGCCCCCCTGTTTTTTCATCGCTGAAAAACAGTATAACACCGCCGCGCTGTGCAGTCAAGCGCGGCTGGCGCCGCAGGAATTTAGGTTTAAGGTTTCAGGATTTAGGAAGGACGCGGAGTTTGTTGCTTCTGCCTTAAACCTTATCTTCCTGAAACCTGAAACCCGGCGGCTTCGCCGTCACAACCCCCGGCACTTCGTGCCACCCCCTTCGTGCGCGAAGGGGGCAAGGGCGGGCGGCAGATTGCCGCCCCTACAGCCTTCGGCAGGATTCAGGTTTCAGGAAATAAGGATTCAGGAAGGGAAGAAATTTGTTGTACCGTCCTTTTCCTGAAACCTGAAACCTAAATCCTAAAACCTGCGGCGCCCTGCGCCGCTTGCCTTTCCCCCAAAAATACGCTAAAATAATATACGATGCCGCGTGGGGGAGGTTAAAATGGACAGCAGTAAAAAATACGCCTCTTTTTCCATACCGCGCCGTAGTGCGTCACAAAAAAAACCGCCGCCGGACATCGTGCCGGAAGCCAAACCGTCGCTGTCCCTGCACGGCGATTTTGCGGAAATAGAATATGAGCGCGGCACGGTCGGAGGCTTTTCCGGGGACGGCGAAAGGCGCACAGTAACCTTGATCCCGGCGTCACAGCTTATCGATAAAAGGGCGCCCGACCCTGTCCGCGAGAAATTTTACGAGATGCGCCGACTCGCCACCGGCAACCCCTTTGCGCGAAATGACTCCGCGCTGTTTTACAAGCAGGCAAAGTTCATGGAGGACTTTACGGACGATTACAGCGGAACCGCGCCGTTTTCCATGTATTTTCCATATTACCAGCACATGAGCTATGATCAGCTCCGCACATTTTTCACCTGGCGCGCAAAGGCCCGCGCGGGCGATTTCCCCGCTGTCCCGCTTTCTTATGTGTTTTTGTATATTTACGAGCTGCTGTCCTGTATCGACGCGAAAAACCCCGCCGACTCGCTCGGGAAGCTGATCGCGGTATGGCTCGCGCTCCGTGAAGCCTATCCCGCGCTGGACAGATACCTGCCCGGCTGGATAAGGGACTTTTATATTTACTACAACCTGCCGTGCAGCTTTGCGTATTTGGCTTCGCTTTACGGGATTGAAGGCTTTTACCGCGAGAACAGTTTTTTTCGGGCAGAAGGGGACGGCTCACTTGCGGTCTGGAACGAAGCTTCCGCTTATGACATAACCGCGTCTAAGTTTTATACCGGCGAGAATATACAGCTTATGGACAAATGCTTCTCCGCTGTTTTGGACGCGCTGCGGGAGCATTGCGGTAAGCGTGGGGTGCGCATTGAGGACCTGTTTATCTACGGCGTAAACAAAGGCATGGCATGGCACCCCTTTACACGGGCATTGTTCGAGCATTGGTACCGCCAGCCCGACTGCCGTATAGAAATGCCCGGCGGCAATATATACCACTGCACGGATAACCGCTGGACGGCGGATATTTTGATCTATCACTCAAACAGGCGGGAGCTTGCCGGATATATCATAAAAAAGACCGAAGCCTGCCTGCGCCTTGCCGTAAAATACAAGGGCAAGTTTACGGTAAGCCCTGCCTTTCTCGATCGGATTACAGACAGGCAGAAAAATATCGGGCTTACACGGGAAATGCTTGACAGCGTAATCGAAAAAGCCGCCGCCGATTTTCTTAGGGAAATCAGCCGCACGGTCGTTACAGTCAGCCGCGAAAACCTTGCCCGCATACGGGAAGAGGCGCTGGATACCCGCGACAAGCTGATCGTCCCGGAGGAAGCGTATTCGCCGCCGCCTGTAACAATCGCGCCTTCACCGCCGCAGGACGGTTATCCCGCGGCAGACGGTTGGGCGGCGTTCAAGCAGTCGCTTAGCCAAACCGAGCTTTCCGCGCTGGCAATGGCGCTTGGCGGCAACGCGGATATA
Organism: Oscillospiraceae bacterium; assembly: GCA_009776345.1. Classification (GTDB taxonomy): domain Bacteria; phylum Bacillota; class Clostridia; order Oscillospirales; family Ruminococcaceae; genus WRAV01. The sequence continues at coordinate 9,423 of WRLS01000030.1, forward strand.
AAAGCTTTTGCCGAGGAAAACGGGGTTATGCCTGAAATTTTGGCGGACGGCATCAACGAAAAGGCAATGGACCATATCGGCGACAATATTCTGGAGCTTGACGGCGGGATGGTATTGTACGGGGATTATCTGGAAAATATAGGGGAAATGTTAAAATGAGCATGGAAAACGCAGTCCCTGCACGAATCGCGAATATTCTGATGGGCGCGCTGAAGGGCGGCGTTGTCCCACGGGTCGGGCTGGAGTATATCACGGTGGGGCGCGCGCGGGAAATCGCCGCGATCCTCCACGATATAGACATGATCGGGGACGGCGGCGCGTCCTTCCGCTTTATCGTGGGCAAATACGGCAGCGGCAAAAGCTTCCTTTTGCAGACGATCCGCAACTATGCCACCGCAAAAGGCTTTTGCGTAGTGGACGCCGACCTTTCGCCCGAGCGGCGTTTCGCAGGGACAAAGGGGCAGGGGCTGGCGACGTACAAGGAGCTTATCCAAAACCTCTCCACCAAAACAAAGCCGGACGGCGGGGCGCTTCCGCTTATCCTGGAAAGATGGATCGGCGGCATACAGGCTTCGGTCAAGGCGCAAACGGACCTCTCCGGCGGCCAATTTGACAGCGAGGTGGAAAAGCAGATTTTCGCCGTCGCCGCCTCTCTGGAGGGCATGGTAAACGGCTTTGAATTCGCGAAGGCCGTAGCGGCTTATTGGCGGGCATACAGGCTGGATGACGCGGCAATGAAAAGCAATGTGCTGAAATGGTTCCGCGGGGAATACGCCTCCCGCAGGGAGGCAAAGGCGGAGCTGGATATAAACTTCATCGTAACGGACGAAACCTGGTACGACTTTTTAAAAGTTTTCGCGGCGTTTCTGGTCGGCGCGGGGTACAGGGGCCTGCTGGTGCTGATTGATGAGCTTGTGAATATTTTCAAGATACCGAACTCCATCACGCGGGCAAACAACTACGAAAAGATTTTGACAATCTACAACGACGCACTGCAGGGCAAGGCAAAGCACATCGGCTTTTTGATGGGCGGCACACCGCAGTGCATTGAGGATAAATACAAGGGCGTGTTCAGCTACGAGGCTTTGCGCTCAAGGCTGTCGGAGGGCCATTTCGCCGCGGAGGGCATAAAAGACCTCAATGCGCCGATCATCCGCCTGCAAATGCTCACACAGGAAGAAATGTATGTGCTGGTGGAAAAGCTGCGGGATATCCACGCGCGCCTGTATAATTACACGCCTGTATTGGGGCACGACGACCTTGTATATTTCCTCACGGTGGAATACAACAGGGTGGGTGCGGAAAGCCATATCACGCCGCGCGAAATCATCCGCGATTTTATAGAGCTTGTCAACATCCTGCACCAGAACCCCGGCAAAACCGCGGGAGATATTCTGGGCAGCAACAGCTTTGAGATGGCAAAGGGCGGCATAACCGACGAGGATATCCACGCGGATTTTGTAGAGTTTGAGGTATAGCGCGGCGCAGCCGCGCAGGATTTAGGTTTTAGGATTTAGGATTTAGGAAGGGAAGAAACCACAAGTTTCGCACCTATAAAGAACCACCCCGTCAGGCTACGCCGTCCACCCCTCCAAGGAGGGGAATTTCGGGCGGGATGACCCCGCCCCTACGGTGCAGTATTGATGATTGTGCGGTAATTTCGGGCGGCAGGTTGCCGCCCCTACGGTGCAGCCGCGCAGGATTAAATGCCCATTTCAAAACAACTGAAGCGCTTGACAATATTTAGTCTTTAAGGTATAATAATGGCCTTGTTTTATTCAGATGAAAATCAGAAATTTTTACTTGAATCAATAGCGCAGGAACGGTGAGAGGTGAATATAATGAGAGCGCAAAAATTGCCGCCGGAATATTCTAGGCAAGCGGCAAAATTCGTTGAAAATTCAGACAAAAAAACACAGCAAAGATTAAAAGATGGTATTGAAAAAATTCCTGCCGGGGATATTATTCCGTATAAAGCGCGGGAAGGATATTACAGGCTTCGCGTAGGAGGATACAGAATATTATTTATTTGGCTCAGCGATGAACAAATATATGTAGCTCTCATTGACAGCAGAGGGCAAGCCTATAAGAAAGGGGTGTAATTATGAATTTAGCTTTAGAAATTAACAATAAAATATGCTATTTAGACGATAATAAGAAAAGGTTGATTTTAGAGATTATAAACAATTTTTTACCTGATGATGAAGATATTAAGGCGGACGATTTACATTACCTCGACATAGCTGAACAAGAACTTGCCCGCGGCGAAACTATATCCCACAATAATATAAAATGGAAACAGTAATGGAGATTTTCAGCCGCCTTGCCCCATTCATACAGGACTTCATCTACCAAAACAAATGGGATGAGCTTAGGGGCGTGCAGGTCGCCGCGTGTGAGGTTATCTTCGGCAGCGACGATAATTTATTGCTCTCCTCCGGCACTGCTTCGGGCAAGACAGAAGCGGCGTTTTTGCCCGTGCTGACGGAGCTTTACGAAAAGCCGTCCAAATCAGTCGGCGTGCTGTATATCTCGCCGCTAAAGGCGCTGATAAACGACCAGTTTAAGCGGCTGGAGCAGCTTCTTCTCGACAGCCATATTCCGGTGACTAAGTGGCATGGGGACGCTTCGCAGTCCAAAAAAAACGACCTTGTAAAAAATCCGGGGGGCATACTGCAGATCACGCCGGAATCCCTGGAAAGCCTTGTTACAAACAAGCGCGGCGCGTGTTTGCAAATGTTCAGCGACCTGCGCTTTGTCATAATTGACGAGGTGCACCACTTCATGCGGGATGTGCGCGGGATACAGCTTCTGTGCGTGCTGGAGCGCTTGCAAAAGCTGACAGGCGTTGCCCCAAGGAGGATTGGGTTGTCGGCGACGCTCGGGGACGTTTCGCTCGCGCAAACATGGCTCAACACCGGTACAGACCGAAACTGCGCCGCGCCCATATCCGACGAGGGCAAAAAGCGCGTGCGGCTGCATATCGAGCGCTTTGTAAACTACGCCGACAAGCGCGATTTTGAAGAGCGGGACGGCAGCGGCAATTTAGTCAGCGTAGATTCCGGCGGGGATATCGGCCACCGCGAGCATTACGAGTACCTTTTTAAAATGACGCTGGACAAAAAGACAATCATCTTCACAAACAGCCGCGAGGAAACCGAGTTTGTGATTGCGAATTTACGTGAAATCGCGCTGAAAAATAAATCGCCGGATGTCTACCGCGTACATCACGGCAATGTTTCCGCGCTGATCCGCGAAACCACCGAGGACGAGATGAAGGACGAGGACGAAAAGATCGTAACCGGCGCGACTGTTACACTGGAGCTGGGCATCGACATCGGCTCCCTCGACCAAGCGGTTCAAGTGGGCGCGCCGCTGAATGTTTCAAGCTTCGCGCAAAGGCTCGGAAGATGCGGGCGCAGGGGGCAAATACCGCAGCTGCTATTCACTTTTGTGGAAAGCATACGCATAAACTCCGCCGATATTTTAGGACCGATAAACTGGGAATTCATCCGCACAATCGCGATTATCGAGCTGTATTTGCGAAGCCACTGGATGGAGCCTATCCCGCCGCTCCGCCACGCGTACAACCTGCTCTACCACCAGACCATGAGCCATATCAAAAGCAGCGGGGAGCTTTCCCCGGCGGCGCTGGCACAGTCTATACTGCCGCTGGGCTGTTTTCGGCATATCCCGCAGGACGATTACAAAAAGCTGCTTTCTCATCTTATTCACATACAGCAGCTGGAGCGCACGGAGCGCGGCGGGCTGATAATCGGCAGGGAAGGCGAAAAGGTAGTAAACAGCCATAAATTCCTCACCGTGTTTATCACGCCGGAATATTTGCTGGTAAAAGACGAAAACCGCACCATCGGCACGGTCGACAAAATATACCCGGTGGGCACACGGTTTGCGTTAGCGGGGCTTACCTGGGAAACCGTGGATGTAAACGAAAAATCAAAGGTGATTTTCGTAAAGCGCGTCCCCGGCATTTCTGTCGTGGATTGGAACGTGGATTTTGAAGCTGAGCTGCACACCGTGCTTGTGCGCAAGATTCGGGAGATATTGCAAAATGACGCCGCTTACCCATATCTGAGCGAACGCTGCCGCGAACGCCTTTCGGAAATACAGTACATCACGCGAAACAGCGGCATCCTGAAAAACCTCGTAACGCCGCTGTCGGACAAAAAATACGCCATATTCCCGTGGGTCGGCACGCGCCGGCTCATGACACTGCACTACGCGCTGTCCCAAAGGAAGATAAAAAACAAGCTGCCGTGGATAACCTGCGTGTATCTTGAGGCGGCTTTCACAGGCACGGCGGAGGAGCTGGAGGATATCGTCCGCGACATCCTGCGCAAGGATTTGGACCCAAACAGCCTGCCCCTGCCGGAAAAAATACAGATGAACGGCAAATACAACGAATTCATCCCGCAGGAGCTTTTGCGCAAGCAGTTTGTTTTGGATTATCTTGATTTTGAGGGGCTTGCCGCCGACATGGCAGACCGGGATTTAGAGAAGGGCGATTCATAATGCATAATTAAAAGACGGTGCAATAAATTTCTTCCCTTCCCTGAATCCTTATCTCCTGAAACCTAAATCCTGCCGTAGGCAAAACACCCGTCACGAAGCGATAAATCGCTCCGCGCCACCCTCTTTAAAAAAGAGGGTAAGGCTACAGCGAGATTTATTCTTTCACATATAAAGGCGCAAAACAACCGTAGGACGTACCCTCTTTTTTAAAGAGGGTGGAACGGGTGTTTTTTGCTGCGCTTCCATTTTCCGATTTCTATCTTCTAAAAAACTATGGTATTTTACATGGGGATATGGTAAAATAAACTAACATATTCTTCAAAGGGGCTGTAGGACATGAAAAATATCACGAAGCTTATCATAGCGGTTGTATCCGGGGACGACAGCTCAAAGGTTGCCAGGGCGCTTACTAAAAGCGATTTTCGGGTAACAAAGCTGGCGACGACAGGCGGCTTTCTGATGGCGGGGAACACGACCTTCCTTGTTGGCGTCGAAGAGGGAGAGGTTGAGGAGGTGCTTGAAATCCTCAGAAAAAATTCCAAAACCAGAAAGCAGATGGTGCCGACGTCCGCATCCTACGGGGTCGGAATGTTCTCGTCCACGCCAATAGAGGTACAGGTTGGCGGCGCGACTGTCTTCATCGTCAATGTTGAAAGGTTCGAGACCCTGTAGATTTTATTCTTTTTGGAGAACAGTTTGCAAACACAGATTGCGAATGATCGGGCATACCGCACTCTCGCCGCTTGGGCAAGCGGTGGGCGTATGCCCCATGCGGTATTATTGGAAGGCCCCGCGGGATGCGGGAAAACCGCGTTTGCCCGCGAGATTGCAAAGGCGGCATTGTGCGAAGGTGAAAATCCCCCCTGCAATACCTGCCGCCACTGCGTAAAAATCGGGAAAGGCGTGCATCCCGATTTTATCACCGCGGAAGGCGAAGGCCGCGCGCGCTCCTTCCATGTAGACGCCGTGCGGGAAATTCGCGCGGGCGCTCAGATTTCCCCGAACGAGGCGGCAAAAAAAATATATCTCCTGAAAAATGTGCAGGATATGTCACCGCAGGCGCAAAACGCGCTGCTGAAAATCCTGGAGGAGCCGCCGGGGACCTCCGCGTTTATTTTAACGTGCGAGAATAAATCCGTTATGCTTGACACAATCTTATCACGTGTGGTTTCGCTTACGCTTGATATGCAGGGCGGCAGGGAAAGCGCCGATAACCGCGATGCGGCACAGGCGCTTTGGGAGAGCCTGCGGCAAAACAAAAACGCCGAGGCATTGGCGGTCCTCTCACAGTATGACCGTGACCGCGCGGGATTTGCGTCGCTGCTCGCGTCGCTGCGGCAAACAGCAGAGGGCCTTGCGCGCGCGGGGACAGGCCCCGCCCCGCCCTTGCGGCTTTTGGAGATTATTGATATAATAGACGAAATAGAAGGCGCAAACGCCGGCAACGGCAACATTGCGCTGCTGGGCGGGGTTTTGGTGGCGCGGGCTACGCCGGGTTTTAGGATTTAGGTTATAGGTTTTAGGAAGGGAAGATACAAAAACACCCGTCACCGCGACGAACAAGTCGTCACGGTGCCACCCTCTTTAAAAAAGAGGGTAAGGCTACAATCAGATTTATTCTTTTACAATTAAAGCGCAAAACAACCGTAGGACGTACCCTCTTTTTTAAAGAGGGTGGCGCGAAGCGATTTAACGCTTCGTGCCGGGTGTTTTGCCTTCGGCAGGATTAAGGATTGAGGTTATAGGGTAGGGTCGGGGTTCCATCCCCGACCGCGGATATTCGACTGGGCTTTGACGGTCGGGCATGGAAGCCCGACCCTACAAGCTTCTTCCCTTACTAATTCCTATTTCCTAATCTTAAATTGTCAAGTCAAGCGCAACAGCCTAAGCGAAAGACCTCATAAGGAGAAAGGAAGCCGAGCCTTTTACGTGGCCTGTTGTTGATACGGTCAACAATATGCTGAAGATATGAGTGAGAAATG
>WRLS01000031.1 GCA_009776345.1 Oscillospiraceae bacterium
AAAGCGTCTTAGGGATTCTATTTTTCCTGTATGAATCGAGATGTTGTCCCGCATAACATGAACACTGGCGCTTCGTTTAACAGTTCCGCTTAGCACATAACAACCGGCAATAACACCGAACTTGGGAGTTTTGAAAGTATCGCGGACCTCCACGGTGGCGATTAGTTCTTCCCTGGTATCCGGCGACAGCATTCCTTCCATGGCCTGGTGGATTTCTTCCACAGCCTTGTAAATGACATTGTATCGGCGTATATCAACCTTTTCCTGATCCGCCAAAGCCTTGGCCTTGGGCACGGGCCTTACGTTAAAGCCTATTATAATTGCGTTAGACGCGCTTGCAAGATCCACATCCCCTTCGTTAATGGCTCCCGGCAGGGCCTGGATAACATAAAGGCGGATTTCATTGGTTGAAAGCTTTTCCAGACTGGATCTAAGGGCTTCTGCGGAACCCTGGACATCGGCCTTAATAATAACCTTCAGTTCCTGTATGGCTCCCTCGCTGATCGTGTCATGCAGGTTGTCAAGGGTAATCTTTCTGATATTTTTCGCGTCTTCAAAACGCTTGAGTTCCTGCCTTTTGGCGGAAACGGTCCGTGCTGTTTTTTCGTCGTCCACTACCTGCAGGGGATCTCCGGCGTTGGGAATGCCTTCAAAGCCAAGAATCTCAATGGGCATTGACGGCGTAGCTTCTTCAACCTTCTCCCCCTTGTCGTTGAACAGGGCCCGCACCTTGCCGGGCCAGACTCCGGCAACAAAGGAATCGCCTATTTTGAGGGTTCCCTTTTCCACCATTACCGTGGCAACCACACCGCGCCCGTGATCAATCCGGGATTCGAGGATCTTGCCCTCTGCGCTGCGATCAAAGTTGGCCTTAAGATCAAGAAGTTCGGCTTCCAGAAGTATGCATTCCAGAAGTTTGTCAATGCCTTCCTTTTTAAGGGCCGATACTTCCACATATATGGTTTCGCCGCCCCAGTCTTCGGGGATAAGCTGCTGCTCGGAAAGCTGGGTTTTAATCCGGTCCGGGTTTGCCTCGGGTTTGTCCATCTTGTTTATCGCCACGATGATAGAAACCTCCGCCGCCTTCGCGTGGTTGATTGCCTCTACCGTCTGCGGCATAACGCCGTCATCTGCGGCGACGACTAAGATCGCGATATCCGTAACGCCGGCGCCCCTCGCGCGCATAGACGTAAACGCGGCGTGGCCGGGGGTATCCAGGAAAGTGATTTTCTTGCCGTGGATATCCGTCTGGTACGCGCCGATATGCTGTGTGATCCCCCCAGCTTCCCCGGCGGTGACATTGGCATCGCGTATGCAGTCCAGCAAAGAAGTCTTTCCGTGGTCGACGTGACCCATGACCACCACAACAGGCGGCCGGCCCTCCAGCGCATCCTCGCTGTCCCCGGTTTCTTCAAACAGCCTGTCCTCGATTGTGATAATAACCTCCGGTGAGACCTTCGCGCCGATTTCCATGGCGACCATGGCGGCAGTGTCGTAGTCGATCAACTGCCCCGCCGACGCCATTACGCCAAGCCCCATCAGCCGCTTGACCAGCTCCGCCGCCTGGACTTTTAATCTGCCGGCAAGCTCCGTTACGGAAATTTCCTCCGGGATCGTGATTTCCAGCTTATTCCTGCGGTCGCGCTCCATTTCCAGCCGTTTGAGCTTCTGCTGTTCCCTGTCCTTCCGGGACATGAAGGGCTTGCCTCTTTGTGCGCTTTTTTGGTTAAGCTTCTGCTTGCGCACACCGGTGTCTTTTTTCGCAAGGTTGGTAGGCGCGATGCTTTCGTACCGCTCGTTGTAACGCTCTAAATTCACGCTTGCCGAGCGCATATCCACACGGTCCTTGACCGCCGCTTCCGTAATAACCTCGGTAGAGGCGACGCCCTGCGGCAAAGCGCCCTGCGGCATCGGGCCGCCCGCCCTCTGGCCCCCGCGGCGGGGCCTTTGCTGCTGCGCCCTTTGCTGTGCGTTTGCGGCGCGCTGCTCCGACATCCGTTGCCCCTGCCGGAACTGCGCCTGGCGGTCCTGTGCCGTGCGCTGCTGTACAGCCGGTTTTTGCGCGGCCTTTACAAGCCCGATCTGGGGCTTTGCGGGCTGCTGCTTCGGGGCTGCTGTACGCGCAGGTCCCGCCTTCTGCTGAGCCTGCACCTTCCCTGCCGCAGCCGCCTTTGGCTTTTCGGCGGCTTTTTTTGCCTTTGCCTGTTTGGCGGCTTCGGCCTTTGCCGCGGCCTTTGCGGCATCCGCCTTGGCTTTTTCTTCCGCCCTTACCTTGGCAAGCGCCTCGCGCCTTTCCTGCCCTGACTTGAAAAATGCGTCAAGGCTGTCCACCGCTGTTTTGGCGGTGTAATACTCGAAGATGACGCTCAGCTCTTTGGGCTCGAGCGCGGTCATATGTTTTTTCACGTCGCTGAAATATTTCCCCAGCAGCTCCAGCACATCCTTGCTGGGCACACCTAAATCCTTCGCCACCTCGTGGACGCGGTATTTCTCCATCATTGGCATAGGCTGTTTTCCTCCTTTAGTGCAGCATCGGGCAGAAGTTCGCTGTTATCATTTTGTACGGGGCCGCCCTGCCGCAAAAGCCCCGCGGCTTTTTGTACAGCGCGGGCAAGCCCCTCGTCGGCGATTGCAAAAATCCCTGCCCGCTTCCCCAGCCGGCGGTGTATATCATCCATTGTGACAGGCAGTTTTTCATGTGCTACAGCATTTTGCGATGCGGCACGCGCCGCCGCCCTCTCCGACCTCGGCGAAATATCGTTCGCGGTCAAGATCAGCTTTGCGCCCCCCTGCTTTGCCAAAGCTTCAACAGGGTCGAAGCCCTCCGCGAGCTTCCCCGCCTTCTTGCAGATGCCCAGCATGGAGAGGAGCCGCTGTTCATATATGTTATGTCCCATCCGCTTCCAACTCCCCTTCCAGCCGACTGTACACCTCATCGGGTATTTGGCAGGCAAAAGAACGCTCCAGCCTGCGCGCTTTCCGGGCTTTTTTCAGGCACTGCGGGTCTCGGCAGATATACGCCCCGCGCCCGGATTTTTTGCCCGTGCCATCCAGCGAGATATCGCCTTCCGGGCCGCGCACAACGCGTATCAGCGCCTTTTTCTCCTTGCGCTCCCCACAGCCCGCGCACATACGGATAGGGATTTTTCTTGTTTTCATTTATTACCCGCTCTTTCCTGCCCGGTTACATCCCGCTTTCCGGCCTTATGTCGATTTTCCAGCCTGTCAGCCTTGCGGCAAGCCGCGCGTTCTGCCCCTTGTTGCCGATTGCCAGTGAGAGCTGCTGGTCCGGCACGACAGCCCTGCACGACTTTCCCTCGAGTGATTCAATCTCCACGCCCAGCACCCCGGCGGGCGAAAGCGCTTCCGCTATAAACTCCTCCGGGTCATCGGAATAGCGCACAACATCTATTTTTTCCCCGCCCAGCTCGTCTACTATCTCTTCCACGCGCGCGCCCTTCGGCCCTATGCACGCCCCTTGGGCATCCACATTCTCGTCCTTGGACCAGACCGCCAGCTTCGTGCGCGAGCCCGCCTCCCTGGCTATTGATTTTATCTCTACCGTGCCGTCGTATATTTCCGGCACCTGCATCTCAAACAGCCGCTTGACCAGCCCGGGGTGTGTGCGGGAGATCATCAGGCGCGGGCCCTTTTCCCCCACGGTGACTTCCACAACATAGACCCGCACTTTCTGCCCGTCACGGAAGCTTTCGCCGGGTATCTGCTCACTTTTTGGGAGGACCGCTTCGGATTTCCCGATTTCCAGCGTGACATTGCCCCTGCGCTCATCCGTGCGGAGTACAGTTGCGGTCACTATGTCCTGTTCGCGGCTTTGGTATTCCTGCAAAAGTAGCTCGCGCTCGCCCTCCCGTATGCCCTGGCGGATGACGTGCTTGGCGGCCTGTGCGGCTATGCGCCCGAACCGTTTTGTTTCCATGGGTATTTCCACGATGGAGCCAAGCGCGGCCTTTGGGTCGATCCTCTGTGCCTGCTCGAGGAGTATCTCATTGGCAGGGTCGCCGACCTCTTCCACGACGGTTTTGCGGAAAGCCACATAGAAGCGCCCGTTTTCCGGGTCGATCTCCACGATATTGTCTTCCGCGCCGCCCTCGCTGTCCCGCTTGATGGCGACCGCAATAGCGTTCTTGATTTTTTCAAGCAGGTACCCCATCGGTATGCCTTTTTCTTTTTCCAGAAGCGCCAGGGCCTCAAAGAATTCGGTGTTCATCCATTATGCCCTCCTATATATCAAAATCAAAATAAAGCTTTACAAATGCCGTTTCCTTCTGCGCGAAGGATACTTCCCGCCCATCCTCCAAGATAATTGTAACCGCGCCGTCTTGCAGACCGGCAAGCCCGCCGGTAAACTCCCGCACGCCGTCCACGGGGCGGATAAGGCGCACACGCACTGTTTTCCCTATACATTCTTTATAGTGCCAATCCTGCGTGAGGCGGCGTTCCGCACCGGGGGACGACACCTCAAGCACATACGCGCGGTCGATCGGGTCAGCTTCGTCGAGCGCTTTGTCAACCGCGCGGCTGACCGCCTCCAAATCCGCGATGCCTACCCCGCCTTCTTTGTCTATATAATAGCGCAAGTACCATGTGCCGCCCTCTTTCTCAAAACGCACATCCCAAAGCAGCAGCCCCAGCTTATCCAAAACCGGCCCCACGAGCCGCCGCGCTATTTGTACCGTAGTTTCTTTTTCCATTGATTCCCCTCTTCCATTGCTTCCCCTCAAAACAGCCGATCATAAACAAAAGAGCGGGAACTCCCACTCTTTCATCATCTCACTTTACCCTGCATAGTTTAACATACTTTTCCAAAGAATGCAAGCACTTTTTTTAAGCGCCTTATTCCTCCATCTGCTTGCCTAAAAACGCCGCCGCCGTCGCGATCAGTTTTATCTCAACCTCGCCCGCCTGCGCGGCGGCGCTGTCACCGATAAACATGATGGAACCGCAGACATCGCCCGCCGCGATAATCGGCGCGCCCGCCAGCGCATAACGGTCGTCGCCCTCGACAGGCTGGACCTTAGTGTCGCTGCCCGCCCCGAAGGCAAATGACTTGCGCTGTTCCATGCTGTCCTCCAGCGCGGTGGATACGCGGCGCTCCATCAGCTCTTTTTTGGGGATCCCCGCCACCGCGATCACATGGTCGCGGTCACACACCACCACCGGGTGCCCGCCCGATTTGTAGAGGACCTCGGCGTATTGTACGGAGAAATTCCCCAACTCCCCGAGCGGGGAATATTTTTTGAAGATAACCTCTCCATCGTTGTCTGTATATATTTCCAGCGGGTCGCCCTCACGGATCCGCATGGTCCTGCGGATCTCCTTGGGGATAACGACGCGGCCCAGGTCGTCTATCCTTCTTACTATACCGGTTGCTTTCATTGGTACCAGTTCCTCCTTAGATATATCAAACAGTTATATAATGCTGGCGCATGATGGTTACAGTTCCTATTATTTGCTGTGAATGTAATTTTATTCTTCACACGGTCTATAAGCTGTGCGCCCGCGCTTGATTTTCGTTAATCTAGCACATTCTTTATGGTATACTGTTTGCGGAAGATTTTCAACAGGCTTCGCGCTTTTCTGCGCTGGGAAATATTGTAAAATGGCTGTAAATGGAGACGGCTGCCCAAAGAATACGGCAATTGGCATGTTATTTATAAGCGTTTTCACCATTGGGTTAAAGCCGGCATAATCGAGTGGTGCTTTAAAAAAAACGGCGCACAGCCAATCGGACGTTCAAAAGGCGGATTAACCACAAAAATCCATATGTTGTCTGCCAACGAGAGGACAGCTGTAGAGTTCTTTACACCTATTGCCCCGCCGAAGAAAAACCGCAAAAACCCGTGGGATTATGACAAGGAGTTTTACAAGCTTCGTAATGAAGCTGAGCGGTTGTTTCGGTTGATTCAAGGGTTTAGGCGCGTGTTTTGCAGGTTTGATAAACTCGGCATCATGTACAGCGGATTTATTATGCTCGCCTTGGTTTTTATTACTGTTAAATAGTGGGAACACGGTCTAATGGCTGCTAAAGATAAGGAAAAATTCTATGAAAAATTTGAGTTTATTAAAAGACCTGATGATGTTTACGGTTGTGGAATGACACAAAGGATAAAAGCAAACGAATAGTTTAAGCATTAACCCATACAACGCAAAACCCCGCACGAATCCACGTTAATCAAGATTATCTACGGCAAAGCGGAAAGAACTGGAGAAATCCAAACGCCGGATTTCCGAACTCGAAGGACTTTTTAAGCGCCTGTATGAGGACAATGTGGACTCACGCATCACAGATGAGCGGTTTGAGAAGCTGTCGGCTGATTATGAATCCGAGCAAAAACAGCTAACCGAGCGTGTCGATATCCTCGAAGCCGACCTTGCCTAACAGGGCGAAAAAGCCGCCAATGTCGGGAAATTCCTCGCAATCGTCCGCAAGTACACCGACATACAGGAACTAACGCCCACTCTGCTACGAGAATTTGTGGACAGGATTATCGTCCATGAACCGGACAGAAGCTCCGGCAAGCGTGAACAGAAAGTTGAGATACATTACAATTTCATCGGGGATGTCGCCGGGTAGGTTGCCCGCCAAACGAGAAGCGCCGTGAAGCACACGACTTCACGGCGCCCCCCGCAAGAGTTTGCACATACATCGTTGTGAACGTGAAACCTTGCGTTTATGCGATTTTTGAGCGATTTTTTGGTTGACATTTCAATTGGAATTAGTATGATACTGCTCCACTACGGGACCGTCCACGTAACGGTTGTAGCAAGACAAAGCATAGGCGTGGAATATATGGTGCAGCCATTTAATATGGCCGGCACTTATTTTTAGATAGTATTCGAAGACAAAACAGCTTTCGTCGTCTTCATATCCAATTACGGCGAATTGCTTATCCCCCTCATAAAAACGCATCACAACGCCGAAATCGTGAGGTTCATCACTAGTCCTAAAGACCGGTGTTGCTTCCGAATGTTTACGGATGCATTTGTAGAACATTTCCGCCGTACGTTTTTCTTTGTCGTATTGTAGGGCGGCTAAAGATACTATGCGGTTTTCACGGTCGCGCACTACATACTCCTTAGTCTTGGACGAATACGGCGAAGCGGTGTCATTTTGATAGGGGAAGGTGCAAAGCAAAGTGCCGCCAAGCACATCTTCCGATACAATTGCCGCTGTACGGATGCCGTTCGGCACGTGAAAGCTGAAAAGCGTCTTATCATCCTTGCTTAGATACATTTCGTTAGTGTCAGCGTATATCATGTAGCCTTCTATATACTGCATATTCATCACCATCCTTATAAATTAACCCACATAGCGGGGCGAACACCACCGGAGTCAACATTGATACGGTAGCCATAGATGCAGACAGAGCCGTCAACATAGACATAGGCGGCAAGGTCGCTGTCGAAGGCGGGTGAGCGCAGCCACCACCACGAAAACTCACCATTGCACACTGCCATTCGGTTTTCGTCATCCTCAAAATACTTGCGGGCTTCATCAACACTCAACAAAAATACATTGCCTTCGCTTGAATGGTACACTCGCGATTTATCGCCGTCACTAAAGCCGCTAAAGAGCTCGCCGTTCAGGTATTTATATAGCTCACTACCAGCCCAAATATTGCCCGAACCGTCAAACCTGCGTTTTTCAAGTATATCCCTGCTGATGAGCAGCACCTTGCCGTCCCGCACAGCAAGCACCAGCCAGTCATACCCGCCAAAGGGGATGATATCGCCTACGTTTACGGACGCTTCATCGCTCATGTTTTACCTCCCTATAAATTCACCCACATAGCGGGGCGGACACCGCCGACATCACCACCGATATCACTGTTGACACCGACACCAGCGACGCTGACAGCGCCGTGAGCGAAGACAAAGGCGGCGGCAAAACTACCGGCGCCGGGCGACCGAAGCCACCACCAAGAAAACCTGCCGCTTGCGTCTTCTGCTATCCTTTCGGCTTTGTTTTCATCTTCAATGCAGAGAATTGTCCCCGTACTGCCTTTCTTTTGCAGATTTGCCGTGCTGTCACCAAAGTAACGGCAGACCTCATCAAGGCTAAGTAAAAACACTTTATCTGTGGTCGCGCTGCCGCCCGGTGTACCGAACCATTGGTTGTTGGGGTTATTGTTGCGCGTTTCGGCTATTGCGGATTTAGCCGCGCCCAGCTTGTTAAGGAAAACACCGTTTAAATATTTACGAAGCGTGCAGTTTTCCCATGTGACGTCTTTTTTCTTTTCGACATTGTACGGGCGTTCTTCAAGGACTTGTTCGCTAACGAGCAGGGCCTTGCCGTCTTTTTTATCCAGCACCCGCCAGTCATACCCGCCGAAGCGGATGATATCGCCTACCTTTGCGGACGCTTCAGCGCGCTTGGTTTGCCGCTTCGGCGCGGTTTCTTTTGCCGACTTCGCGGGCTTTGTCAGCGACTGGCCGCAGAATGGGCAGTTGGATATACTCACGTTCGCGGGCGGGGTAAATTCCCCTTTACAGCTTGGGCATTTTATTGCAGAAACCGGCGCTGATTTAGTCGCGGCCGGAGCCGGCTTAACCACAGGCGGGGCTATTCCCGGCGTGAGTTTTACTTTGATATTATTTTTCTTGCAATACTCATGGGCGTGTGAGTATTCCGGGCAGGTGACGGTCAGCTTTTTGCAGTTGTGAAACACCATGTTTTGTACGATTGCAGTCACGCTTGCCGGTATGGTTATGCTTTCAAGAGATGTGCAGCCGGCAAACGCACCCGCCCCGATAAGGGTTATCCCTTCCGGTAAAATCACGCTTGTCACAAATTCGTGATACATAAAAGCATACTGAACAATGCCCGCAACACTATCGTTTTCTATCTTTGCGGGGATCGGGACCTCGCCCCCCGGGCCGTTATATTTGCTGACGCTATATCCCTTGCCGCTGTGTTTGTATTCAAAGTCCGCTCTTTTCTCCCACCCCAAAGCCTCGGAAAACCACCGCAGCGTGCGCCCCGCCAGTATCGGCTGAATTTCATATACCTCATCGAGCATTTCTATACTGTCATTGATTATGCTGTCGCGCTCGGCAAGGTACGCACTCCGGCGTTTATCCAACTCGTCTGGAATCCCAAGCTCAAACGCTTTTTCCAAAACATCCCGCGTGCCTTTGCCATGGGGCAGAAATTCTTCAAGCAAGGCCAGTACAAGCCCGCCGTCAAGCAGCGCGTTTTTGCCCCCGCCTTCCGATATGAACGCAAGGGCCTCCACAAGGGTTGCAAACGGTCCGTCGGGTCTTTTCATCGGTCTTATTGCCCAGTCCATAGCACCGGCGTATGTCCACAACACATCCTCCACGGCGTTTTGAACAAGCCCTAAATCCGTGAGGGTTTTTACATACCGCGCCATAACCATTTGCTGATCGTGCTTATCCTTTTCCCGGGCGGCGGCCATTTTAGCCGGGATGCCCTGCGAAAAAGCGGTCTGTAAAATCATGCGTTCCTGTTTCCCCTTCATGTAATGGTCTTCGTAAAGGTCCGCGAGAAACCCGAACAGCCGTGCACTGAGCAGGATATCCATTTTTTCAGCCGCGTGGTTCTCGCAAATGTAGTTTAGGGCTTCGGTTAGGGTTTCGATTTTTTCCGGTCTTTTCATAGAGTTTACCTCCCGCCTATTTTTCAGACATTATCTAAAATTGCCAAATTCGGGCGTGTCCTTAGGTATTGCGCCAGTTCTTTTTCCGTTTCGATGGCATCGTCCAGCCATATGCCGCCCCGCCCTTCGTCCCCGTATCTGTGAAAATCGCTTCCCGATATTTGCAGTAGCCCGTGTTTTTCCCCAAAAGCCTTTGCTTTGTCATTGCAGTTCTGATGCCGGGGATTGCCGTTGTGTACCTCGGCCCCGTCTAACATCGACGGGTCACAGCGGGACAGCCCCGCCCTAAAGGGATGGGCCTGATAAATAAGCAGCCCATATGCTTGTGTCAGCTCATAAAGCTTTGGCATAGTTAATTCGTATATGCGTTCGTTACGCAGCAGAAAGTTTTCGTCAAAGCCATATATAAGCAAATCCTCCGGCGCGCAGGTAAGCCGCAGCTCCATGCCAAGAAATACCTTAATGCCTATTTTCTTGGCCGTATCCCGGACGATCCTGTAACCGGTAAGCCATTCATCCGCGCTTTTGTTGTATTTTTCTTTTGTTTTTTCGTAGTAATGGTCGGTCACCACAATGGCCCCGTATCCGGTTTTTTTATACAGCGCCGGTATATTCGCCGGGCTGACCATGCCGCAAGAACTGCTGACGGATGTATGCAAATGGGTTTCGGCTAAAATCATGGAAGGCTCCTTTTGTGTAATTCATAATTCATAATGCATTAGTCATTCAACCAGCAATTCCGGCTTCTCAATCGGCACGCCCAAATTAGCCAGCGCGACGAGGCGATCGCGCAGCTCGGGGTGCGACGACGTAAACTGCGCCAATAAGCCGCGATTGCCGCGCGGGTTGCCCTGACGCTCCAGCATGGCGGAAATAAACTGCGCAAGCCCCTTGCTCGCGCCGCAGTTGACGGCGAATTCGTCCGCCCGAAACTCCTGCTTGCGCCCGGAGGCGTTCATCGCCAGGCTCCCGATAAAAAACCACGCTTTTTGGAACAGGTCGTGGATAAACGTATATATTTTTACAATCAGCATGATGATCATCACAAAAAGCCCGATTATGCCGCTGCTCCTTGAAAAGATGCTCGCAACCCACGCGATTAGGTTCAGCACCAGCCGCGTTGCGAACATCACTACGGAAATTACGCCGTTGCCCGCCGTGACCGCCAGCCGCAAATCTGTGTCTTTATGGGAGATATGCCCGATTTCATGGGTGAGGATTGCCGCGATCTGATTATTCGGCAAGCTTAACAACCCTGTGTTGATAACAATGGTGCGCCTTCCAATCGCGAAGGCGTTGAGGCTGTCATCCTGTATCATAAACAGGCTGATGTCGCCGTCAAGGTTGGGGTTGACCTTCTCCGCCCTTCTCATGGCCTGGGTAAAAAGCGGCTCCAGCCTTTTTTCTGCATCGGGGTCTATATCACAGCCGCCAATCTGCCGCCGCAGCATATATTCCCCAACCGGCGAGAACATCACCAGCAGCATAATCAGATACAGCCCCACGCCGCCGACAAGGGCGGCAACATCGTTGTAAACAAGGTTATAGATAAAAACGACAGCCAGCGTGACGCCCAAAGCAGTGTTTGCCAGAAAATAAATTGCCATGGGGACATTATGGTCACGAAAGAGCGCGCCGATAAAATCAAAGAAATAAGTAAAGCGGCGTTTTTTCATCGTTACCTCCCACGATACTCAATATCCGAAAGCATAACCACGCGTTGGGTTTGGCTTGCAACAAACATATAAGTTGCTATGTTTGTTTTGCCGACAGCCTCCTGCACAACAGCTTGGATATCGGCGGGATATCTGCCGTTTACAGGCAGCAGCTTAAATGTGATGTGCGGCGCCCTTTTGGCTGTCTGCCGCGCCAGTAGCGCGTCCAAAGCGCTTTTGCCCGCTACGCACAGCCCCTCGCGGTGGAAATAGCTGCCGGTATTGTCGGTGCAGGCGGGGGCTGTGTAATTTGAGTGGTCACGGGCGGTTTCTTCGTCCGAAAGGCAGAGGTAGTCGTATCGGATAGGGCCGTTTTCAGCGGCCAGAGTATTATCCCAGGTGATGTCCACGTGGTAATTTTTACCGTCAATTTGCAGGCAGTTCCAGGCGTGGAAAGGGTCGCCGTCCTGCACGAACATACTGTCGCCGCGCACAACCATCGCCGGGATACCCGCTTGCCGAAGCAGAAGCGCCGCCGTTTTCGCAAAGCCTTCGCAGACGCCGGTGGAGCTTTGCAGCGGGCCGATAACCGTATGCGACCCGTGAAAATCGGTGCGGTCGCTTTGCGGTAAGGCGCGGTACCGCAGGGTGCGGACAAAATAATCGTGCAGAAATTTCACTTTGTCGTATGCCTTGGCACCGGGCGGTATCCCCGATAAGATTTTGCCGGCGGCGGCTTTCAGCTCCTTTTGTACTGCTAAAGCCTCATCTTTTTCGTATGTCCATTCGGGGAAGAAGGTGCTGTAGACCGGCGATATCCCGAAGTTCATCTGAACGGGGCTATGGAAGCACAGGCCGGGGTTATCCAAATTAACGGCCTCCGCCACGCGGAGTAAAGAAGCCTCACCGCCGCCTAGGGTTTTGATATTCACGGTGGGCGCAAATTCGGAAAGCCCCTTGCCCAGCTTCCGGTAAGCCGCCTGTTCCTCCGGGCTGAGGCGGTCATAATAAAACCTGTTCATACTGTTTTCATCCGCATCAATCGTAATATGCTTCTTCAATGAAAAACCTGCCGTCTTTCTCCCAAAAGGATTTGTAAAAGCCGTAGCCGCTATAGCTTTCAAGCGGCATGAAGGTAAACTCTTCCAGCGCGAACGGGGTGCCGAAGTTGACCGCCTCTATCCACCGCATGATGAAATCCGATTCCGGTTTTTGCACCCCCGCGTCCCGCAGTGCCTGCCTGTTTAGTATCGCGTATGACGCCATACCCGCCATTGGGAAAAACTTCATCTCATAGCGGTTGCGCGATGTTTCCCTATTCATGCCGGCAGAGTCGTATAACACGTCCAACACGTCTTCGCTAAGCGCCACGGAAAATGTCTGCGTATGGACAAACCACTCATTGGCCCATAGCAGCTTAGTCCCCTTCCGATAATCGTCCTGCGGTTCGCGGTAGGAGAAGAAAATGATAATCGGGGCGGCTGTGATGTTCTCCCCCGCGAAAAGCCGGCCGCGGGACATTTTGTCCGACAGCTCCGCGAAGGCTTTGCCGTGATAGGCAAGGCCGTGGCATGGCGGAACCTCCCAGATGAAATCCTCCGGCGGGACAAGCCCTTTTGTCAGCCACCTGCAATCGGTCGCGAAGGTAAGCACCGCGATTTTCAGCTGCTTGCCCTGCCCGCCAAACGCCGCGTTCGCGCGGGCAAGCTTTGACAGCACTTCCGTCATAATCCCGCTGACCGTTTCGATTTGCGGCCCCGCCATCCCGCCGGAGGTTTCTATGACAAAAATAATCGGCTGTATCTCTTTGTCCATATTTACCATCCCGCCCTACTTCGGCCTTACGGCTTCAAAGTCCATATCTGCGTCAAAAATCAGCGCCATCGAGATATCGTCGTCGGTGCTTTTTTCACTGCGTTCGTTTAGGTGATTTTCCAGCCATTTGCCGAATTCCTCGCGCTCCTTGCCCATGTAACTTAGTACCCTGCTGTTAAAGCTGCCAAACTGCTGCGGCTCGTTTGCGTCAAAGGAGTTGAACAGCCCATCGGTGGATAGGATGACTCCCGCCGGGGGCGCGCTTTCCCGCTCGGGTTCAGGCTCGGCAGCATCTTCAGGTTCCCCGCCGTCTTCGGTTTCGGCTTCAGCTTCAGTTTCGCCGATGTCTTCACCGTCCCCGAAATCCCCGTCATCCCTAAAATCCCCGCTGTCATCAAGAGCTTCATCGGTTTCAGCCTCGATGATTTGCTCATCTTCGGAAGGCGGTTCGTCCTCGGTCGCAACCTCGGTAATTTTGCCCGTATCGCCCAGCAACTCCCAATCCGGGGCGAGCATATAGGCGTTGCGGAATTTTTCGATTGGGTTGCGCTCACACAGGGAATCGGTTATGCCGGCGTCTTGCCGGTCGTCCTGCTCAAAGATAAGCTCCGCCCTGCCGCCGGGATATACCGCTACGCTGCTGCCATCGCCGATTTGCACGAATACGCTAAACTCGGGCGCGGTAACAGCGGCAAGCAGTGTACAGCCGTACAGCCGCTCCGGGCGGTCGGTTTTGATTTTCACGCCTCTTTCGGCGATCCAGCTTTCCTCCCACTCGGGGTCTATGCCGTCTTGAATAGGCGCGTCGGGGTCTTGCTCCGCAGCCTGTTTTGTAACCAGCTGCGACCAGTCAAATTCCCCGCCGGGCGGATCCTCACTGCCCGGCGGCGGGTGTGCGGCGGTAAACTGCTGGGTCAATCTATCCCAGTTGCTGAGTATATTGAGGTTCAGCCTGCGCAGCAGGGACTGCGGTTCCTCGCGCAGAAGAGTGATAAAAAGCTCCTTGTCCCGCAAAAACTCCTGCACAGCCAGCACCGCGCTTTCCACGGCAAAGCGCGCGCCGATATGGCTGCGGAAGTAGGCGCTGCCGCCGTGGCCGTCGGAAACGGCAGCCACGGCCCAGCCGTCAGGGTCGATATAGGTTGCGGCGGCGTCCTGCCTTGCCACGCCTTTTTTTATATGGCCGCTGCCGCGGACCGAAAGCGAAAAGTGATCATAGCTTGTCATAAACCGCGCCCCCTAATCCCAGTCCGAGTCTTGGTCTGAGTCTTTGTCGTCACCCCAGTCGCCCCAATCGAAATCGGAGCCGGTAGCCGCGCCCGCGCCTGTTGCCGGGTCAGGGTCAGAATTTCCGCTCGGGACCGGGTCGGGCTGTATTTCTTCCTGTACGTCTGTTACCGTTTCGACAAGGGTGGTGTATTTGTCCCCATCAGATATAGACCCGCTCTGGGAGCCTATCGTGGCGGATTCAATCACGATCGTCTTAAGCATACGGCGAAGCCCCGACGCACGGGTTACGGGCTTTAGCACCGCTTCCTTTTTGCCGGTAAATTCTTCCAGGACATCCAGCCTGCACTGGTCGTCTATAGGCAGGGCAAGGCGCATGGCGTTTTTGAACCAGCTGTTCTTCCAAAGCGCTTCAAGCCCCGGTTTGTAGTTGTCGATCGGCTCGCCGTCGGTAAGCAGGATAACCACGGGCTGGAAGGAGGAGCTGGCGCTTTTCATGAACCCGCTTTCCTTACGGGACATCTTGCGGGAAAGCTCCATACAAGCCTCCCCGAAATAGGTAAGGCCGTCGGCGCTTAAATACGACCAGCCGTTTGCCGCCATCTTTTCCGGCGACATCGGCATCGGCGTCACCCACTGGCATTCGGTGGCAAAGGTGAGGATTGCCAGCCGCAGTTCGACATTGGCGTCTTCCATTTCGACAAGCTCGGGCAAAAGCTCTTTCATGGTTTCGTTGACCGAGCCGATCCGCCCGCCCTCCATGCTGCTGGAGCAGTCAATCATCAGGAACAGCGTAAGCTGACGTCTGGCGAACTTTTCAGTTTTAAAGTTTACATCGAAATTAATTTCCTCTGGCATGGTTTATTCTCCTTCATATTAGTAGTTAGAAAATAGAAATTAGAAATTAGTAGAACGTCGGAACTGATATACCGTACTCTTCATTAAGCTTAGAACATGAATCCTGTGCTGCAAGGCGGCGCGTCCTCTACTGACCACTGATTTTAACCGTTTTCCCATTGGGGAAAGTAATCTCCATCCCCTGAACAATGGGGGCGATTTTGCCGGGCTCCAGCTCCCGCCATTCTGCGTTAGGCGGCTTGACACTCCATATCGAGCTTGACATATTTCGGATACCCCAGCGGTTCGGGTCGTTGGGGTTTGCCACGACAAGCCCGGTCGGTTTCATGTAGTCCTCGCTTGAAAGGTCGCCGGTTTTGTTGTCGGTATGCCCCGCAAGCAGCTTGGCGCGTGGGAACAG
>WRLS01000032.1 GCA_009776345.1 Oscillospiraceae bacterium
GGTCGCGGGGTTTCTTAGGGGGCGAGCGGGGGCGGCGGCCCCCAGCCCCATAAGCCGCGTTTTTCTTTGTTACTTTCTTTTTGGCGGGACAAAAAGAAAGTAAATAATTGCGTCGCGGAGCGCGCTACTGCAACCGTATTTTTCTTTGTTACTTTCTTTTTGGCGGCGCAAAAAGAAAGTAAATAAACGCGCTTCGTATTATATTCTACCTGCGAAACCCGTAAAGTTTAACAGCTATATTTCAGATATTCAATCGCCGCGCGCTCAATCGCCATGCCGGTAGCATACCGCTTCATAAACTCCGCGAAACCCGCGGCGGTTTTTTCGTCCGGCATCTCGGTAACGCTCTTTGCCCGCGCGAATATTTTCTGCGCCAAAAACGCGTCCAATGTTTCTCCGTCGGCCTTCTCGCCCATATACGCCGCCAGCAGCGCAATGCCCCATGCGCCGCCCTCCCCGGCGGATTCCATGACGGACACAGGCACGCCCAGCGCCGAGGCCATAAGCTTTTGCCCGACGCCCTCGGTTTTGAACAGGCCGCCGTGCCCCAGCAGATTTATCGGCTTTACTTTTTCTTTTTCCGTAAGTATCTCCATGCCGGTTTTGAGCGTCGCCATCGCGGAAAAGAGCAGCGTGCGCATAAAATTCGCCAGCGTAAAGCTGCTTTCGGGCGTGCGCACAAAGAGCGGCCGACCTTCTTCAAGCCCGTGAATATGCTCCCCGGAAAGATAATTGTAGGACAACAGCCCGCCGCAGTCCGCGTCGCCCTCAAGCGCTTTTTGATAGAGCCTGTCGTAAAGCTCCGATTTTGTAAAGCTTGCCCCGACAGCCTCCGCCGCCTCCCCGAGAACACTGACCCAAGCGTCCAGGTCCGTTGTGCAGTTCCCCGCGTGTACCATCGCAACGGGGCGGCCGCCCGGCGTAGTGACCATGTCCACCTCCGTGTAGAGCTTTGACAGCGGTTTTTCCAGTACAAGCATAGCGAAAATTGACGTCCCCGCCGAAATATTCCCCGTGCTATGTGCTACCGCGTTTGTGGCGACCATCCCTGTACCCGCGTCGCCCTCAGGCGGGCAAAACGGCACTCCCGGTTCAAACACACCGGATGGGTCGAGGAATTTCGCGCCTGCTTCGGTGAGCCTTCCGGCGCTTTCACCCGCGTTAAGATGCTTCGGCAGAATATCGCCGAGCTTTTTATTGAAGCCTTTTTGCGCGGCAAGGGCATCGAATTTCTCCATCATTTCACGGTTGTAGCAGAAATTTTCACTGTCGAAGGGGAACAGGCCGGACGCGTCGCCGACACCCAGCACATTCCCGCCCGTAAGCCTATAATGCACATACCCCGCCAGTGTCGTAAGCTTGGCAATCGCGCCTATATGCGGCTCTTCATTTAAAATAGCTTGGTAAAGATGGGCAACGCCCCAGCGTTGCGGGATATTGAAGCCCAGCAATTTTGTCAGCAAATCGGCGGCACGGGCTGTAGTTGTGTTGCGCCAGGTCCTAAACGGCACGAGCTGGTTCCAATTTTCATCAAACGCCATGTAGCCATGCATCATGGCGGAAATGCCCATGCCGCCGACAGTCGTAAGCGCCGTCCCATAACGCGACCGCACATCCCCCGCAAGCAAAGCAAAGCAAGCCCGAAGCCCGATTTCAACCTCATCCAAGCTGTATGTCCATATTCCGTCAACCGGGCTGCTTTCCCAGTCATGCGCGCCCGAGGCAAGTATTGCACCGTCCCCGCCGATCAGGACCGCTTTTATGCGCGTTGACCCAAGCTCGATGCCCAGATATGTTTCCCCGCGGATTACCGCCTGTTTTGCGTCCATGAGAATCCCCTCCCGCTTCATTCTATCCATATTTTACATTATCGGGGAGGGAAAGTCTATAGAAACATATACAAATGCCGCGAATTTATGATACAATATACCCGGTACATACAGCACGTCAAATAACCCCCGAAAGGACGGCGCAAAAATGAAAGTTATCACCGTTACAGGCAGCCCGCACAAAAACGGCAACACAAACAAGGTCATCGCGGCAATTTCCAAGGGCGCGCGGGAGGCAGGGCATGAGGTCATCCATTATGACGTAAACGATATAAACCCCGTTACTTGCCAAGGCTGCCTTGAATGCCGCAAGCATAACTGCGACTGTGTTGTGGACGACGGGCTGAAAAGCTATTTCCCGCTGCTGCATGAAGCCGGCGCGCTTGTCGTAGGCGGACCGATTTACGCGGGCGGCTTGAGCGGCAATTTGATCTCCTACATGAACCGCCACTACAGTATGCTCGACCGCGACTGGAAAGTCCGCCTGCCCGCGGGGATACAGCTTATCGGCGTTGTGTCCCAGGGCCGTGCCGAGCCGGGCGAATACGCGGATTTCGCGAAATGGTTCTTCGACGATTTTGTCCGCCGCGATATGCAGTGGATCGAAACATTTTACGCCTGCGGCAACGGCCCCATCGACCAAACAGACCCCGCGCTCCTTGAAAAAGCATACGCGCTCGGGAAAGCGCTGGCGGCGCGGAGCGCCACAGGTTTTAGGATTTAGGTTTCAGGTTTTAGGAAAAGGATGGTGCGGCAAATTCCTTCCCTTCCTATATCCCGGGTCCTAAAACCTCAATCCTGCTGTAAAGGATGATACATATGTACGCTTTACTGGCAATCGCCCCGATCCTCCTCGCCGTTGTTCTAATGGTGGGCCTTAACGTGAAATCCGGCAGGGCCATGTTTGCTGCGTGGTTTTCCGGCGCGGTTATCGCGGCTGTATTTTGGGGGCTGGAGGTTTTTCACGCGGCGGCATATACGGTTTTCGGCTTTCTTGTTTCGATAGATACGGTTGTTATCGTATTCGGGGCGATTTTACTGCTGAATGTTTTAATCGAGCTGAAATATATCGCAGCTATCGGGAACGGCTTCAGCGGTATTACCAATGACAGGCGCATACAGATTTTGATTGTCGGCTGGCTGTTTACCTGTTTTATTGAGGGGGCGGCGGGCTTCGGCACTCCCGGCGCGCTTGCCGCGCCTTTGCTGGTGGGGCTTGGCGTGCCGCCTTTTGTCGCGGGGCTGTCAACGCTTATCGCAAACAGCGCGCCTGTGGCCTTCGGTGCAGTCGGGATCCCGCCGATAACCGGGATGGGCACCATTTTGCCGAGTATCCGGCAGAACTTCCCCGATGTTGACCCCGCCGCCTTTGCCGCGCAGTTTTATTCCAGGCTGGCGCTTACCAATGTATTTATCGGCACATTTGTGCCTGTTTTGCTTATCATGACCGTTGCCGCCTCTGACGGCAGGAAAAACGGCATCAAGGCCGCTGTGCCGATGCTTCCGCTGTGTATACTTTCCGGCCTTGCGTTTACCGTGCCGTCCTATCTGATCGCGACATATATCGGCCCGGAAATGCCGTCAATGATGGGCGCGCTGATCGGGCTTGTCATCATAGTGACCGCAGTAAAAAAAGGCTTCCTCGTCCCCGCCGAGGTATGGCGGTTCCGCGACGACCCAATCACCGAAATCCCTTCAGGCAAAGGCGGCGTGCCGCTTCTTACCGCGTGGTCGCCCTACATAATTATCGCGCTTATTTTAACAGTGACAAGGCTGCCGTGGCTGCCTGTCCGCGCGTGGATAAACGACCCGGCGCGCGCGATATCTGTCAGCAGCATTTTCGGCTTTGAGGGCATTGACTGGAGCTGGCGGTTTTTGGGCAACCCCGGCTTATTCCCGTTTATATTTGTCGCCGCCGCGTTTATGCTTGCCGGCGGGATGAAGGCCCCCGCCGTAAAAACGGCGCTTAAAAAGACCGCCGGGCAGATAAAAAACGCCGTCATCGCGCTTTTGTTCGGGGTCGCGCTGGTGCAGCTTATGCGCTATACAAACTACAGCAACCCCACAGGCGCGCTTGAGGCAATGACAACCGAGGTCGCAAAGTCGCTGGCTTCAATCTTCGGCGGGATGTATCCGCTGGTATCCCCGCTGGTGGGGGCATTCGGCGCGTTTGTTTCCGGCTCCAATACTGTTTCAAATGTTATGTTTATGGTTTTACAGTTCCAGGCGGCGCTGCTGGTCGGACTGCCCACTGTGATGATCGCGGTTGCGCAGTCGCTTGGCGGCGCGATCGGCAATATGGTCTGTGTTCATAATGTTGTCGCGGTTACTGCAACAACCGGCGCACAGGGCAAAGAGGGCAAGCTAATCGCGGCGGCGGCGCTGCCATGCGTTATTTACTGCCTTTTGGTTTCCGGCGTGCTGTTTTTATATTTGGCGGCAGGGCTGGGGTGGGTGGCATAAATAGAAATTAGAAAATAGGAATTAGGAATTAGGAAGGGAAGGAATTTGTAGGGTCGGGGTTCCATCCCCGACCGCGAATAATCGATTCGCCTTTGACGGTCGGGCATGGAAGCCCGACCCTACAACTCCCCCTGTCACTCCGTGACATCCCCCGGATAGAAATTAGAAAATAGGAATTAGAAATTAGTAAGGGATGGTACGACAAATTTCTTCCTTTCCTATTTTCTATTTCCTAATTCCTAGCTACTATATGGGGAGGTGGCGCGTAGCGCCGGAGGGAGGGAGAAAGGGCAAAACACCCGTCATCACTGCGAGTGGTCGCAGTGATGACGGGTGTTTTATACGGGCGGCAGATTGCCGCCCCTACGGTCTAAGGAACAATTCAAAAACAAAAAACAAGCCGCCGCAAAACGATTATATATAATCGTTTTGCGGCAGCCTTTTGCATTGTCTTTTTCTACTTCTTCTTTCGGGCAAACGGTACAGCGGCAAGGATTGCCGCGCCCGCCGCCATCATCGGCAGTGCCATGCCTGCCGCGCCGGTGTTGGGGTTGACTGCTGCGCCAATGCCTTCTACGCCGCCAATCCCGGGGGACTGCGTGTGGGGGGCGCTGCCGTCCATTGTATCCGCCGCTTCACGCTCCAGGCGGGCTTCGTACTCTGCCTGGGTTTCGTTCTCAAGCATAGGCACATTGTCTACAGTAGCGGCCGCCGGGGCTACACGGAAGGCTTCGTCCTCCAAAAGGTCGTCGGGCATTTCTACATAGACCTCGCCGTATCTCGTGCCGAATGCGGGGCCGCCGCCCCTGCCGGTGGGATTGGCAATCCCGTCGTGCATTGCCTGGTAATCCTCCGTGCTGAACGCGGGCGGGGTGCCTGCCCCGGCGGAGTTCTGCTCCGGGAAAATTATGTCTTCATCCGCAAAGGCGGTCAGTCCCGCCCCCGCCGCCACGATAGCCGCGAGTATAATCGCCGCAGTTACTTTCATTGACAATTCTCCTTCCAAAAAATTGGTGTGCTTCTAGTTTGTCTGTACCGGGTAGGATTATACATAGAATCTTACTGTGGCGTAAATACTGGAAGTATATATTTATTTGCGGGGCGGTGTTTTTAATGAGCGTTGCGTTTATCAGGACAATTATAATATATTTTTTGGTTATCGCGGCTTTGCGCATTATGGGCAAAAGGCAGCTCGGGGAGCTGCAGCCCTCCGAGCTTGTGGTGACGATACTTGTATCAAACCTCGCCACTATGTCAATCGAGGACAGCAACATCCCGCTGATGGGCACGGTGATGCCTATTTTTGTGCTGGTCAGCTGCGAGGTCTTATTGTCATACTTTATCCTGAAAAGCCCGATGACACAGAAGCTTATTTTCGGCAACCCGCGTATTGTCGTGCGAAATGGCGTCATAGACCAAAAAGAGCTGCGGAGCCTGCGCTGGACTGTGGAGGATATCTCCGAGCAGCTCAGGGCAGGCGGCGTGTTCGACATCAGCGAGGTTTCCATGGCGATTGTCGAAACCTCCGGTAATCTTTCCGTTTATCAGAATTACCGCAGCCGCCCTATGAGCATCGAAATGGACGAAACGCGCAGCGGCGAGGACGACCCGCCGATGGTTATGATCAGCGACGGCAAAATCGTCGAAGACACCTTAAACTACTGCGGCGTGGACAGGAAGTGGCTCGACGATACGCTCGGGCAAAAGCAGCTTGTCCCCAAAGACGTTTTTATCATGACCTGCAACAAAAAGCGCAGCTACACGATCATGGAAAAGGAGGGGCGTAAATGAAGCGCGTGATAACTTCCTTGGTTCTGCTGCCCCTTATGCTGGGCTTCTCGCTGTTTTCAATGAATAAGGTTAATTATTTAGAGGGCGCGGTACTGCGCATGACAACAGAAATTTTAGAGGCGTCTAACGCGGAGGAAACCCGGCGGCTGATTGATGAGGTTGAAGGGCTGGTTTCCTTCTGGAAAAAAGAGGAGCGGGTCTTCAGGATATTGGTGCGGCACAACCAGGTGGAAAGCATCGGCATAGCAATCGCGCGGCTTCCCGCGCTCGCAAAGCATGGGTCAAAAAGCGACCTGCAATCCGAAGTGCTTGCAATCCGCTGGGAAATATCCGATATAAAAAATACAGAGGCGTTTAAGCTGGGGAATGTGTTCTAGAAAATAGGAATTAGGAATTAGGAAGGGAAGAAATTTGTAGGGGCGGGCTTCCATGCCCGACCGTCAAAAGCGAATCGCATATTCGCGGTCGGGGATGGAACCCCGACCCTACATCCCTTTCCTAAAACCTATAACCTAAATCCTAAATCCTGCGAAGCCGCGCCGCTTGTACATTACAAAATTTATTGCTATAATGGCAAAAAAGGGGGCGTTTTTATGAATACATATGAAAAACTGCAAAGCTGCCTTGCGGCGGTACGCGCAAAAACAAATTTCGTGCCAAGTGCCGCGCTGGTCCTCGGCTCCGGGCTGGGCGATTTCGCGGATACACAGGTTAAGACGGCCGCGTCAATCGCGTATGACGAGATCGCGGGCTTCCCTGTATCCACCGTTTCCGGGCATAGGGGGCAGTTTGTTTTCGGTTATATCGGTGATGTGCCCGTTGTCGTAATGCAGGGGCGCGTGCATTATTACGAGGGTTACCCGATGCCCGACGTTGTCCTGCCAATACGCCTAATGGGCCTGCTGGGCGCAAAAACGATCCTGCTTACAAACGCGGCGGGCGGGATAAACTATACATTTAATGTTGGCGATTTTATGCTGATCTCTGACCATATCGGCTCATTTATCCCTTCGCCGCTGATTGGGGAAAATATTGACGCGCTGGGTACGCGCTTCCCGGATATGAGCGATATCTACAGCGGGGAGCTTCGCGCGCGCATAAGAAACGCCGCCGCAAATCTCGGAACCCCGCTCCGTGAAGGCGTTTATGCCCAGCTTACCGGCCCGCAGTTTGAAACCCCGGGTGAGATACGTATGCTGCGGGCATTGGGCGCGGACGCAGTCGGGATGAGTACCGCCTGCGAAGCCATTGCCGCGCGGCATATGGGTATGCGCGTGTGCGGTATTTCGTGCATTTCAAACCTGGCGTGCGGGCTTTCCCCCGTGCCGCTTACCCATGATGAGGTAAAAGAAACAGCGGACCGAGTGGCGCCGCTGTTCAAAAAGCTGGTGAGTGCGTCTATTTCATTGATGTGAAAAATCTCTGCGCGTTTTTATAGCGTATCTTTTCTATGACGTGCGGCGGGATCCCCGCGCGTCCCATCGCGTCAAAGAAAGAGGGCAGTTTTTCAAGCCCGTCTAAATATTCCGGCAGCTCCGCCCCGTCAAAATCCGAGCCAAGCGCGATTGTATCCTCCCCGCCCAGCTCCAGAAAATGGCAGGCATGGCGGATTAAATCGTCTATCGAGTTTGTGTCCCCATTATCCGCGATAAAGTTTTTATAGTAATTCAGCCCCACTAAACCGCCGCTGCGGCTGATCGTTTTGAACATTTCATCTGTCAGGTTGCGCGGGTGGCTACATACCGCGCGGGAATTGGAATGGCTGGCGATAAAAGGCCGCTGCGCAAAATCCATAAGCTCGGAAAATCCCCTGTCGCTCAAATGGGAAACGTCCACTATCATGCCGAGCTTTTCCATTTCCCCCACGGCTTTTCTGCCAAAAGGCGTAAAGCCCCGATCTGTAGAAACGCCGCCCGCGATTTCGTTCGCGCCGTTCCAGGTCAGCGTCATCATACGCACGCCCAAGTCCCAAAGCCTTCGCACATTATCAAGCTTGCCGCCCAGCGCCGCCCCGCCCTCTACGGTTAAAATTGCGGAGTAGGCGCAGCTGTTTAGGGCGCCCGCGATTTCATCGGGCTGTGTGACCGCGCGCAGCCTGTTTTTGTATAATTTAAGCTGGACACACCAATGCCTGTACAGCGCGTCAAAATAAGCTTCGGCGGCTTCGCCCCTGTACCGGTCGGGGATGAAGATAGCCATGCACTGGCAAAGCCTAACCCCATCCGGCAATCTGTCCAGCCCCGCCGCTAATTCACGGCTTGTAAGCGGCACACGCATATCGTATGATTTTGAAAGCGTGTCGCAATGCAGGTCAATTACGTTTGCTATATTTTTACATTCATCCGTATTCCCCACCGTCAAACGCCCCTTTCAGATGCTCAAAGCCGATAATTCTGCCCCCGTCGGCTTCGATCGAGATTACGTCAAACCTCGGCTGGAGACGGCAATCTGTTCCCCCGAGATAAATCAGCGCGGTTTTTATAATTTTGCGCCGCTTTGCCGGTGTGACTGCCGCAAGGCCGCTTGTCATCGCGTGGGTCTTGCGCGCCTTTACCTCTACAAAACAAATATATTGCAGGTCGGACGCGATAATGTCCACTTCGCCGTAGCGGCTGTGATAATTCACCGCGAGGATTTTATAGCCGCTGTCCAGCAGCATACGCACGGCAAATTCCTCCGCCATGCGACCCGATTTATTCAATGCCCTTCTCCCACTTGCGCAAAAATGTTTTGCGGTGAACCGACGACGGCCCCAACCGGTCCAGCGCCTCATAATGCCCCTTTGTCGGGTAGCCTTTATGCTTTGCAAAGCCGTAGCCGGGATACTGTTCATCCAGCGCCGCCATCAGTTTATCGCGCTCGGTTTTGGCGAGGATCGAAGCCGCCGCGATACAGGCGCTTTTAGCGTCGCCTTTTACTACGGCGATTGTATGATAGGGAAGCGACGGGCAGCGGTTGCCGTCAACCAAGACTAAATCAGGCGCTTTCGCAAGCCCCTGCACCGCCCGCGACATCGCAAGCATCGTTGCATTTAGGATGTTCATACTGTCGATTTCCTCATGGGAGGCGGACGCGATACAGTAATCGGCATTTGCCTTAATAATACCGGCAAGCTTTTCCCGCATAGGCGCGGACAGCTTTTTTGAATCGCCAAGCCCGTCTAAAACAAAGCCCGTCGGCAAAATAACCGCCGCCGCAAAAACAGGCCCCGCCAAAGGCCCGCGCCCCGCTTCATCAACGCCGCAGAGCAAAGCTGTGCCGTTGTCAAGATATTTTCGGTCGAACTCATAAAGCGTCATTTCGGTTTCCCCTCAGTAGTCGACGATCACAAACCGCCCCATGCTCCCCGCGCCGTAGGGGTCGTTCCAATCCACGGGCGAAAAGCTGCCGTAGTGCCTGTCCGGGCAGGTTTTATAAAAGTTGCCGGGGAACGCCTCGCCCTGTTTTTTCAGGAGCGGCCCCGCGATTTTTTCCAGCACGGCATCGCTGAAAGAGAACTCCCCGCCCCAGTATACGCCCTGCAGGTCCTCGCCGTTATATGGCCGGAAGGTGTAGTCCGCGAGTAAAATTTCCTCCCCGCCATGAAGCAAAGTCACATGATGGCGCGCCATGTCCTTTTCCATTATGCAGCAGATACGCAGGGAGGAACCGTCCGCGAATGGGGATACCGCGGCGCAAAGCTCACTGCCGAGGGGCGGCGAAACCTCAAAAGCCCACATCCTCAGCCGATAGCCCGAGGGCCCGCGGCATAGGATGTTTTGGGCAAACGGGCGGTAATCCCGCTCCTCTTTGGGATAATCTATGATCTTAGCCACAGGCAGCGCATCCGGCGAGTCATTGTCCCCAATCGTGCAAATCCTGTATTCTTTCATTTGCAAAATTCCTTTACTGATTTCCATGTTCTTTTATAATAATTTTATTGCAATACTCGCATAATGCGGGAATATCCGCCTTAAGAGTTTGCCATAAAATATCAACATCAAAATTCTCATAACCGTGTGCTGCTATATTCCGCATACCTTTTATTTGCATCCAAGGCATTTCATTGTATTCCGCTGTTATACCGTCAGATAGATGCGTGATAAGCTCGCCAATTTGTAAAATGCACATTGCTGCGGCATTTTTATAAATATTATCAGACCGCAAAGTATCAACCGAATCACCGAACCTTATGATTGTTTCTTCTGCTTCCGTACAGTATTTAATTATTTTTTTCAGGATGTACAAATCCCTTTTTTTATTATCCATAAATCAACACCTCGCTTTTGCGTACTTCGTCAAACACTTCACTATCCATTGCACCGGTCGTCAGTACATCAACGCTTATGCCAAGGCAATCTTCTAAATCCTGCTTGAACCCAAACAATTTGAAATATCCCCACAAATCGCCTGTTTTTATCAAGTGGAAATCAATATCACTTTGCGGGGAAGCATTTCCTTTTACATAAGAGCCGAAAATGGAAAGCTGTTTTACCCCATGTTTCCGAACAACAGGTTCAACAATTTTTTTAATTTCATCTATGGTGTAGATTTTTTTATCCATTAAATCCACCTTCTTTTATCTTATCTCCCATATCTCCCGCGCGTACTGCCCGACTGTCCTGTCGCTGGAAAACTGCCCCGCGCCCGCAGTATTGCGCAGGCACATCGCGGCAAAAGCAAGCCCGTCCCGATATGCATTATTTACTTTCAGCTTCGCGTCTACATAAGGCTCAAAATCTAAAAGCAGGTAGTGGTGGTCGGGCGTGTGCCAGCTTGCGCCCTCTAAAAGCGAGTCGTAAAGCTCCTCGAACATACCCGTCCTGCCGTCGGAGAAGGTGCCGTCCACAAGTGTATCCACCACGCGCTTTATCCTCGGGTTTGACCTGTAGACGGCTTTCGGGTCATAGGAATTTGCGATACCGCGGATATCCTCTACCCTTGCGCCGAAGATGAAGTTGTTTTCCTCCCCCGCCTGCTGTACTATTTCTATGTTCGCGCCGTCGTAGGTGCCCAGCGTCACTGCGCCGTTCAGCATGAGCTTCATGTTGCCGGTGCCGCTTGCCTCTGTCCCTGCGGCGGATATCTGCTCGGAGACATCGGCGGCGGGGATCAGCTTTTCCGCGTAGCTTACATTATAATTTTGAACAAACAGCACCTGTAATAAACCGCGGGTGTCAGGGTCGTTGTTTACCAGCTTCGCGATGCAGTTGATGTATTTGATAATCCCCTTTGCCCGAATATAGCTCGGCGCGGCCTTTGCGCCGAACAGGAACGCCGTCGGATGGAAATCCTTTATCCTGCCTTCTTTTATGCCAAAGTAAATATCCATAATCGAGAACGCGTTCAAAAGCTGGCGCTTGTATTCATGCAGGCGCTTGATCTGTATATCGAAAATACTGCCGGTATCTAACTTGAACCCGCCTTCGGCTGTATAAATATATTTCGCCAGGTTTTCTTTGTTTTTCTGTTTTACCGCCATAAACTGCCGCAGGGAAGCGGCGTCGTCCGCAAAGGGCCGCAGTTTTTTCAGCTCGTCGAGGTTATAAATCCAGCCATCGCCGATCCGCTCGCTGATGAAATCGGACAGCCCCGGGTTGCAAAGCCCGAGCCAGCGCCGCTGTGTAATGCCGTTTGTTTTGTTGGAAAAGCGCTCCGGCCAAACACTGTACCATTCGCTGAGTTCTTTTTCTTTTAACAAATTCGAGTGGATTTCGGCAACGCCGTTTGTAGAGTGCGAGGCAAAGATCGCCATGCGCGCCATGTGTATCGTGCCATTATCCACGATATAATACGGTATTTGATCCGCGCCGTTGATCCCTTTGTTGTGCAGTGCCTGCATCAGATGGTTTTGCAGCATGACGACATACGGGTAGACATCCGGCAAAACCGAGCTGAACAGGTTCACGCCCCATTTTTCCAGCGCCTCCGCCATGAGCGTATGGTTTGTGTACGCCATTGTTTTTTGGATTATCGGGAAAGCCTCGTCCATCACAAGGCCTTCCTGCGCTATTAAGATGCGCAAAAGTTCCGGGATCGCGGCAACAGGATGCGTGTCGTTCAGCTGTATGGCAAAGCTGTCCGCGAATTTTGAAAAATCGCCGCCATGCCTTTTTTTATAATCCCGCACGATGCTCTGTATTGACGCGCTGGAGAAAAAATATTCCTGCTTGATACGCAGCCGGCGGCCTTCCTCGCTGTCGTCGTTAGGGTACAGCACGGCGGAGATCGCCTGCGCGTCGCTTTGCTGTGCGAATGCCCCCCTGTGCGCGTGGCGGTTGAAGGTGTCAAAGTCAAAATCGTTTAACGGCTCAGCTTGCCACAGCCGCAATGTGTTCACGGTTTTGCCGCCGTATCCGATTACCGGCATATCATACGGCACCGCCCAAACGCTTTGATCGGCAAAATTCACGCGGACTTTTTCGCTTTCGCGCCGGACGCTCCAAGGGTCGCCGAAGCGCAGCCATTCGTCGGCGGCCTCGCGCTGGAAGCCATTGTCGAAATACTGCTTGAACAGCCCGTAACGGTATCTGATCCCGTATCCGTTAAGCGGCAGGCCCATCGTGGCGGTGCTGTCCAAAAAACACGCCGCGAGCCGCCCAAGCCCGCCGTTCCCGAGCGCCGCGTCCTCAATTTGCTCAAACAGGTTTTCATCCAAGCCGTTTTGCCCGAAAACCCCGCGCAGCTCCTCCAGCAGACCCAGATTATAAAGGTTGCTGTAAATCATGCGCCCGGTGAGAAATTCCATCGAGAGGTAGCAGGCTGTTTTCCCCTCCCGGGGCTTTTCCCACAAAGGCAGGACATAGCCCATCGCCGCGTTTGCGGTTGCCCTATACAGTCCGATAAGGTCATCCCCGCCGTTTTCCTCTATATATTTTTGGATATCGCCGCTGAAATTTTTCATGCTGCCCGCTCCTCCATAACATATTTACAGGGGCGGCCGCCCAGAGCCGCCCCTACAAGGGTTTGTTTTTAGGTTTATTCGGTATTCGCAACGGCAAAGCCTACACTTCCGCTTTCTCAAGCAGTTCATCCACCAGTGTGACAAGGTTCTCGATCTCGGGCTTTGTGATTTGCGCGTCCGCGCCAAGCTGCTGCCCTTTGAGATACATTTCCCGGTTGATAAGCGACGAGAACAGGATCACAGGCAGTTTTCTAAGCTCCCTGTCCTCCTTGATAAGCTTGGTGAGGCGGTGGCCGTCCATCTGCGGCATCTCGATATCCGTGACGACCAGGCGGATATGCTCCCCGAGCGGGTCGCCGGTTGCCTTTGCGTCCATCAGCACCTGCCAGGCCTCCGCGCCGTTATCGGTGCGGATTACATTTGTGTAGCCCGCCCTGTTCAGCGAATTTACCAGCAGCTTGGCAAGCAGCATGGAATCCTCCGCCACCAAAATCGGCACATCGGCGCGGGTTTCCCGCGGGCCCATGTTGTCGACCATTTCCGGGGTAAAGCCGGTTTCGGGGTTAATCTCCATGATGATCTTCTCAAAGTCCAAAATCGTGATAAGCCTGCCCTCATATTCCGCGATGCCCGTGGCGATGCCCTCGTCGCCGCCGTAGATGATGCGGTCGGGCTTTTGGATATTGCGCCAGGATATCCTGCGTATGCCCTCTACCGTATGGACATGGAAGGCAAATGTGAGCTTGTTAAAATCCGTTATGATGTAGATATCGCGCTCGTTGCTGTTTTCGTCGGACGGCGGCAGGCTCAGGTACTGCGCCAGGTCGATCAGGGTTATTACCTTGTCCTGGTCTTTAAAAATGCCCTCAATAACCGGGTGGGCGTTTTGCATGGGTTTGAGGGGCTGCTTGTTCAGAATCCTGCGCACTTTGGCGACATTGATGCCGAAATTCTGCCCCGCAACGGTAAATTCCATGATTTCCAGCTCATTAGTGCCGGATTCCAAAAGGATCTCGCTTTGTTTAATATCCACAATATATCCCCCACATTCTTTATTCGCCGGAGAGAAAATTTGCATAAGCACTTCATCCTGTCAATTATATCACCTATAAACTGATTTTGCAACTTTTGGACGGTATTTGATAAAATAAAAATTTATGCTTGACATTCGCGCGCGGCGGTGATATAATCTATCTTGTGTAAACCGATGACCGGGAAGAGTAGGCCGGACGATGCCCCCACAGAGAGCTGCCGCAGCTGAGAGGCAGCGGGCTAGTGTGTGCCGAATGGACCCGCGAGGGCAGGACGAAATCAGCGTTCGCTGAAAGTAGTGCCTGACGGGAAATCCGCCCGTTACCCCGGATACCGTATGGAAGTACGGGCAGAGCAGGGCGCGGCAAAAATCGCGCCAATATGGGTGGCACCGCAGAAGCGTAAGCTTTTGTCCCTATGTCTAAGGTCAATGATGTTGGCCCCGGCCGTTAAAGCCGGATAAAGACAGGGATGAGGGCTTTTTTGTTGCGATTAACATAGAAAGGAAATCTATCATGAGCCGTAAACCGGTCATCGGCATAACCCCGCTCTATAACCTTGAGCATAACTTCCCATGGATGCAGGTGGATTATCTTGACGCGGTCGCGGCGGCGGGCGGGCTGCCGGTTGTTCTGCCGAGCCGCACAGGCGGGGATGCCGGCGCGCTGTTGGACCTCGCGGATGGCGTGCTATTCACCGGTGGGCCGGACATCATGCCGCACCTTTACGGCGAGCAGCTTATCCCGCAGTGCGGCAAATGCTCTCCCCTGCGGGATGAAATGGAAATACCGCTGGCATACGAAGCCGCATCGCGGAGGATACCAATAGTGGGCATATGCCGCGGGATACAGACTATCAATGCAGCACTGGGCGGAACGCTTTACCAGGATATACCAACACAGCACAAAAGCGATACCCCCGTACTGCACAGCCAGGAAAACCACATCGAAAAGGCGTGGCCAAGCCATAAAGTCACGGTACAAAAGGGCAGCCTGCTGCACAAAGCGGCAGGGGAAGATACGCTGACGGTAAACAGTATGCACCATCAGGCTGTGAAAAATATTGCCCCCGGTTTTAAAGCTACGGCATGGTCGGAGGACGGCATCATCGAGTGCATGGAGTACAGCGGCGATAGTTTTATTTTAGGCATACAGTGGCACCCCGAATGTATGCACAGGCGCGATGAGGCTTCGATGGAGATTTTCCGTGTGTTTATTGCTGCCGCTTCGGCCTTCGGCAGGATTTAGGTTTTAGGGTAGGGGCGGGGTTTTCCCGCCCGTAATTCCCCTCCTTGGAGGGGTGGCAGGCGGCGCAGAGCGCCGCAGGTTTTAGGATTTAGGTTTCAGGTTTTAGGAAAAGGACGACACGACAATTTTTTTCCTTCCTAAATCCTCAATCCTAAA
>WRLS01000033.1 GCA_009776345.1 Oscillospiraceae bacterium
TGTCGTGCGGGTGGGGGGGGGGCGGCCGGAGGGGGGGGGGGGTTGTCCCCCGTAACCCGCCACAAAAGACAACCCCCGGCACTTCGTGCCACCCCCTTCGTGCGCGAAGGGGGCATTTTACGTAAAAATTGTTTCACGTGAAACAATTTACGGGCGGGCACGCGGGCCCGCCCCTACATCCCTGCAATAAATCCCCGCAAAAATGTTTCACGTGAAACAACCTCAAAATGTTTCACGTGAAACAATTACAATTACCTGCGCTTACAATTTCCTGCGGTACGCCTGTTCCCTTGGGATTTTTATAATGTATTCAATATACCTGTCCGTAACCTGCTGCTCGGAAAAAATATCAAGCCCCGCCCTATTCATCAAATCAACCGCTTTATTTATTGTGTTCTGGAAAATGCGCACATCTTTTACAATCACAAGCTTTGTATGGCGGGCTTTTTTGGGCTGAAGCAGTTTTGCTATGTATTCTTCCGTCTGCTGAACGGTCAAGCCGTTTTTATGGATATGGCTGATTGCTGTATCTAAGACCTTCTCATCGCCAATCGGCAAAAGCGCGCGCGCGTGCCTTTCCGTAAGCCCTGTATCAAGCAGGCGGCGCTGTATTGAAATGGGGAATTTCAGCAGCCGCAGCTTATTCGCCACGGTAGACTGCGCTTTCCCGAGATGGCGCGCCGCTTCTGATTGCGTGAGGCTGTTTTCCTCCATAAGCCGCGCAATCCCATATGCTTCTTCCAAGTACGACAAATCCTTGCGCTGGAGGTTTTCGAGCAGCGCGAAAACCGCGGATTCGCGGTCGGAATAATCCACGATGATAGACGGGATGTACTGCTCGCCCAGCCTGCGGTAAGCAAGCGTGCGCCGCTCCCCCGCCACAAGCTCATAGCCGTCCTCTGTTTCGCGGACAGAAATCGGCTGCAATAAACCGTTGGCGGAAATGCTGTCGGCAAGCTCTTGCAGGCTGTCCTCGTCAAAAACACAGCGGGGCTGGTTCGGGTTGCGCCGTATTTGCGCCAGGGGCAATAGCAGCACCTTGTTTACTTCTTTTGTCTTGCGCAAAAATGATG
This sequence comes from Oscillospiraceae bacterium, assembly GCA_009776345.1. Classification (GTDB taxonomy): domain Bacteria; phylum Bacillota; class Clostridia; order Oscillospirales; family Ruminococcaceae; genus WRAV01. The sequence goes on from WRLS01000033.1 coordinate 1,074, forward strand.
TGATCCCCATAAATACAATTCCTTTGCGTAAAATTGTTTCACGTGAAACATTTTTATTCGTAGAGTATACCATATAACAAGAAATCGGACAGGCTTTTTCATCGCGCGAAAGCTTTTATTGCAACAAAAAACGCCCGTTTACACAGGCGTTTTTGCGATATTTTTTGGTTTCCCGGGATATTTTGGCGGAGTTTGCGATATCTTTTTTATTTTTACGATTACGCGCTTGCTGTTATCCGGCAGGCTGTACTCATGCAGGCCTTCTAAAGCTGCGCCGAGCAGTGGGATTATCTTTTCGGACTGCGGCAATTCTTCATGTACCGCGGGGCCTTTCATCGCGAGGAAATAGCCGCCCGGCTTTACAAACGGCAGGCAGTATTCGCACAGTACCCGAAGCGGCGCGACTGCCCTGGCGCAGGCGTGGGAGTAGGCTTCGCGGTGATTGCTTTTATGCCCGAAATCTTCCGCGCGGCCGTGAAAAACCTCGAAGCCTTCCCCCATATCTAAGACCCTGCCCGCTTCGGTTAAAAAGGTTGTGCGTTTTTTTCGGCTGTCCAAAAGCGCAGCCGAGATTTCGGGGCGTGCGATTTTTACGGGGATACCGGGGAATCCCGCGCCGGAGCCGATATCAATGAGGCTGAGGTTTGCCTCCTCCGGGATGTGTTTGGTTAATATAACCGAGTCGAGGAAGTGCTTTATTATTACATCGTCTTTAGCGGTTATGGCGGTGAGGTTGAATTTCGCGTTCCACTCTGCAAGCAGCAGGAAATACCGCCCGAATTTTTCCGCCATAGACGGCGAAAGTGATATGCCATATGTTTTTGCGAGATTGGTTAGGTTTGTCATGGGAACCGTCCTTTTTCTGTATCCTAAATTTGCTAAATTGTTTCACGTGAAACATTTTGATTGCAACCGGGGAATTGCGGGCGGGATGACCCCGCCCCTACGGCCTTCGGCAGGATTTAGGTTTTAGGATTTAGGTTTTAGGAAAAATGTTTCACGTGAAACAATTTGCGGCTGCGCGGTGAAATGTGAAATGCGCAAAAAGTATCAAAACACCCGTCACAAAGCCGAATAAATTCGACTTTGTGCCACCCTCTTTAAAAAAGAGGGTACGTCCTACGGTTTTTTGCGCTTTTCCAAATAAATCATCAGCACGGATATGTCGGACGGGGTGACGCCGGAGATTCTTGCGGCTTGGCCTAGGCTGGCGGGGCGGATTTTGCTTAGCTTTTCGCGGGCCTCTATGCGGATGTTCGCGATGCTGCTGTAATCGATATCCGGGGGGAGCTTTGCGGTTTCCAGGCGTTTTATCTTTTCCACTTGCTTTAGCTGCTTTTTGATATAGCCCGCGTATTTAACGCGGATTTCCGCCTGCTCTAAAACATCGGGGGGGAGATCGGGGCGGCTTGTATCGAATGGCGCGAGCAGGGCGTATGTGATCTGCGGGCGGCGCAGCAGGACAGAGAGCCTGGTGCCTTCGGTGATCGGCGAAGTGCCGTTTTGCTCCAGAAGGTCGCCTAGTTGTTTTGTCGGGGGGATGGTTGTTTTTTCGGCGCGCGCCTGTTCCTCGGCGCATTGAAATTGTTTCACGTGAAACAATTTCCACCGCTCGTCGGAGATTAGCCCGATTTCCCGCCCGATCGGCGTGAGCCTTTCGTCGGCGTTGTCCTGCCTTAGAAGCAGGCGGTATTCCGAGCGCGAGGTCATCATGCGGTAAGGCTCGTTTGTGCCTTTTGTGACAAGGTCGTCAATGAGCGTGCCGATGTATGAGCCGGAGCGTTCTAGGATTAGCGGCGCTTTCCCCAATATATTGTGGACAGCGTTTACCCCTGCTACCAGACCTTGTGCCGCGGCCTCCTCGTAACCGGAGGTGCCGTTAAACTGCCCCGCCCCGTACAGGCCCGGTATTTGCTTTGACTGCAGTGTCGGATCAAGGCTCATCGGGTCGATGCAGTCGTATTCGATCGCGTAGGCGCTGCGCATGATTTCTAGGTTTTCGAAGCCCTCAACCGTGCGGTAGAATTTTTGCTGTACATCCTCCGGGAGTGAGGACGAGAGGCCCTGCAGATACATCTCCTTTGTGTTTAGCCCCATTGGCTCGACGAAAATTTGGTGCCTGGTTTTATCCGCGAAGCGCACGACCTTGTCCTCTATGCTCGGGCAGTAACGCGCCCCGACGCCTGTGATGCCGCCGCTGTAGAGCGGTGAGCGGTGAAGGTTTTCGCGGATTACTTCATGCGTTTTTTCGTTTGTGTAGGCAATGTGGCAGTCGGCGGTGTTGCGCAGCGGGCCGCGTGTTTCAAAGGAAAAGGGCGTGATATGCTCATCCCCCTGCTGTACGGTGAGCTTTGAAAAATCGATGCTGTCCTTGTGTACGCGCGCGGGGGTGCCGGTTTTGAAGCGGCGGATCGGAAGCCCCAGCGAGAGTAAATTTTCCGTTAGCTTTTTCGGCGCGATGATGCCGTCGGGGCCGCTGTCCGCGCTGTAGCTTCCGACGAAAATTTTTCCGCCCGGGTATGTCCCGGTGCAGATAATTACGGCCTTTGCCCGGTAAAACGCGCCTAGTGCTGTTACAACGCCGCAGACCGCGCCGCTTTGATCAAGGCGAAGCTCTGTGATTTCCGCCTGTTTTATGGACAAGCCGCGCGTGTTTTCCAAAACATTTTTCATGTAGCTGTGGTACTTCGCGCGGTCAACCTGCGCCCGCAGGCTGTGGACGGCGGGGCCTTTCCCGCGGTTGAGCATACGGCTTTGCAGAAAAACGCGGTCGGCGGCCTTGCCCATTTCGCCGCCCAGCGCGTCAATTTCGCGGACGAGGTGGCCTTTTGCCGTCCCGCCGATTGAAGGGTTGCAGGGCAGGTTTGCGATCGTGTCCAGCGACAGGCAAAAAAGCACGCAGGAAGCGCCGAGGCGCGCGCACGCCAGCGCGGCCTCTATGCCCGCGTGGCCCGCGCCGACGACGGCGATGTCGTATGGGTATGAGGTTTGGTGAAAAGACATTTGATTCTCCGGTTGGGTTTTTAGCAAAACACCCGTCTTCAAAGCGTAACCGCTTTGAAGCCACCCTCTTTAAAAAAGAGGGTGCGTCCTACGGTTGGTTTGCGTTTTTTATGTGAAAGAATAAATCTTGTTGTAGCTTTACCCTCTTTTTAAAGAGGGTGGCACCGTGATGACTTGTTCATCGCGGTGACGGGTGTTTTGCCTTCGGCAGGATTGAGGGTTTAGGATTGAGGTTTTAGGAAGGGGCGGGGTTCCATCCCCGCCCATGGAATATTCGATTCACCTTTGACGGTCGGGCATGGAAGCCCGACCCTACACAAAAAAACCTAAAACCTAAATTCCTGTGCGCAGCACGCTATTTTCCAACGCAGAACTTTGCGAAGAGGGCGTCTACGACCACGGTGGGGACGGCATCGCCGGTGAGTGCGAGAAGCTCTGCGAGGGCTTCGTCTAAATCGATGCCGATTATGTCGAGCGTCATGCCGGAGCTGAGCGCCGCAAGCGCGCTTTGCAGGGCGGAGAGCGCGGCGGCAAGCGCGCCGCGCTGGCGCTGTGTTGTGACGATTGCGCCGGATAAGTCGATTTTCGATACGCCCGCGGCATCGGTGATTTCTTTTTCGAGCGCTTCGAGGCCGAAGCCTGTTTGTGCTGAAATTTTTACGGCGCGCGCGAAATTTTTGTTTATTATGTCTAATTCGAGTTTTTCGGGCAGGTCGGTTTTGTTTATGGCGGCGATGGCTGTTTTATTTTTCAGCAAGGCGAGTAGGCCTAAATCGGCCGCGGTTAGTTTTTCGGAGCCGTCGAAAACCGCGAGGACAAGGTCGGCGCGTTCTAAAGCTGTTTTTGCGCGGTCTACGCCGATTTTTTCTACCGCGTTTTCGGTTTCGCGGATGCCCGCCGTATCGCACAGCCGCAGGGTGAAACCGCCGATATGCACGGTGTCCTCCACGATATCGCGGGTTGTGCCGGGAATGTCGGTCACGATGCTTTTTTCGCGGCGGGAAAGCAAATTCATCAGCGTGGACTTGCCTGTATTCGGTTTGCCGACAATTGCCGTGCTTATGCCGTGCCGCAAAACCGACCCGCTGTCGTAGGTGGAAACTAGCTTTTGCAGCTTTGCCGAAGCTTCGCTGAGTGATGTTTCAAGAGATTTTAAATCAACGGGGATTAGATCTTCCTCCGGGTAATCCGCCCACGCGCCCAAATGCGCGGAGAGATCGACAAGTAAATTTGTGAGCCGCCGGATTTCCTTCGAGAGTGCGCCGTCCCGCAGGCTCATGCCGGCTTTTAGCGCGGCGTCGCCCTCCGCGCTTATTATGCCCATCACGGCTTCTGCCTGCATGAGGTCGAGCTTGCCGTTTAGAAACGCGCGTTTTGTGAACTCCCCGGGTTGTGCGGGCGCTGCGCCGTTTTCAAGGCAGAGGCGCAGGACGCGCTGTAAAAGCCAGACGCCGCCGTGGCAGGATAATTCGACGGTATCCTCCCCGGTGTAGCTTTTTGGGGCGTGATAGACAAAGGCAATGGCTTCGTCAATATCATCGTTTTTATCGAAGATTCTGCCGGGGCAGCCGCTGTAGCCGGGGATGGCATTTAATTTTTTGCCGCCGTATGGGCGAAAAAGCCGTGACGCGATTGCCAGCGCTTCAGTGCCGGATATACGGATAATCCCGATGCCGCCTGTGCCTATAGGGGTGGAGATTGCGGCGATTGTGGTTTCGTGATGCACTAGATTTCCCCCCGCGAAAGCGCCACCATGCCTGTGCGCGCCATCTCCAAAATCGTGTACGGCTCCAGCATGGAGACCAGTAAATCCACGCGCTCGGGACGGTCGCAGATTTCGACAGTAAGCGCGGCGGGCGATAAATCGACGATGCTGCTTTTCATAATCGCGGCGATGTCGATGATTTCACTGCGGATTTTCGGGTCGGCCTTGACCTTTATAAGGGCAAGCTCCCTGCGCGTGGAATTGTCGGAGTCGAGCTGTTTTACCTTGATTACGTCAATTTGCTTGTTTAGCTGCTTGCACATTTGCTCCGCTGACCATTCGTCGCCCTCCAGCACGATTGTCATGCGGGAAATAGACGCGTCCTCGGTTTCGCCGACAGCAAGGCTTTTGATATTAAACCCGCGCCGCGCAAAAAGCCCCGCGATACGGGACAGCACGCCCGCGCGGTTTTCGACCAGTGCTGAGATGATGTTTTTCACTATAATACCTCCTGGTAGAGATTAGGGGGGAGAAGGGATGAGTTTTGCGCCTATTTAAACCACCCCGTCCGGCTACGCCGTCCACCCCTCCAAGGAGGGGAATTACGGGACGCCGGGTTTCAGGTTTCAGGAAAATAAGGTTTTAGGTGGAAAACAACAAACTCCGCGTCCTTCCTAAATCCTGAAACCTTAAACCTAAATTCCTGCCGAAGGCAAAACACCCGTCTTCAAAGCGTAACCGCTTTGAAGCCACCCTCTTTAAAAAAGAGGGTACGTCCTACGGCTGTTTTGCTCTTTTTTATGAGAAAGAATAAATCTTGCTGTAGCTTTACCCTCTTTTTTAAAGAGGGTGGCACGAAGTGATTTATCGCTTCGTGACGGGTGTTTTGCCTTCGGCAGGATTGAGGTTTTAGGTTATCGTATCTCTATCAGACATGGCGATTCACTGTTTAAGAGCGGCTGCATTTTCGGGACGTCGTCCCATGTTTGGGCGAGCAGGTATGGGATGCTGTAGGCTTTTGCGATTAGCGCTAAATCGGGGCCGCCGCTTAAATCTACGGCGAAATTTTTGTTTTTGAAGCCGGTTTTTTGGATATCGGCGACCATGCCCAGTTTTTTGTTGTTCATCACGATTATTTTTATCGGCGCGCTGTGCTGGTTCATTGTTGCGAGTTCACTTTGCGACATTTGAAATGCCCCATCGCCGCAGACCGCGAGCACGGTTTTGTCCGGCGCGGCGATTTTTGCGCCGATCGCTGCCGGGATGCTGTAGCCCATCGTACCCATCCCGCCGGTTGTGAGGAATGGCCCGCTTAGTGAAAAGCCGCGCGCCGACAGGATTTGGTTAAGCCCGACATCCGCGGTGTAAATGCTGTCGCCCGGGAGCATATCGCACAGCGATTTTATAAGCGAAATGCTGTGAAGCGGTTCAGCTTTACACTCGCAAAGCGTGTCATTGCGGCGTATTTCTTCAAGGCGGGAGCGCCACGCGGACCAATTGCCTGTTATATTTTTCTCGCGGATTTGCGCGATTACTTCAGCGGCGTCGCCGACAATCGGGATTGTAGTGCCGAGGTTTTTGCCGATTTCCGCGGTGTCGATATCTATATGCACGATGTCCGCGTGGGACTCAAGCGTTTGCGGGCGGGAAATCGCGCGGTCGCCGACACGCGCGCCGATTAAAACAAGCAGGTCGCTTTCCCGTACTGCCGTATTTGCCGCCGCTGTGCCGTTTTGCCCGACCATCCCGAAATACGCGGGATGATTTGGGGGCATGGCGCCTATCCCCATCATTGTGGAAACCGCCGGGATGCCCGTTTCTTCGCAAAATTCGCGAACGGCATTTCCCGCCCCGGAGGAAATCACGCCGCCGCCGCAGCAAATAAGCGGCTTTTGCGCGGCTTGTATAGCTTTTGCGGCTTTTGTGATTTGCAGGGGATGGCCCTTTACCACGGGCTTATAACCGCGGATTGATATGTTTTCGGGATAGGGGATGGGTTCTGCGTTCATTTGCTGGACATCGACAGGCGCGTCAATCAGCACGGGGCCTTTGCGGCCGGTTGAGGCAATATAAAAGGTTTCTTTAAATACGCGGGGTATATCTTCGGGGGATTTAAGCAGATAGCAATATTTTACAAACGCCGCCGCCGCCCCGGTTGTGTCTACTTCCTGGAATACATCGCGCCCGAGCTGGTTTGTCGCTGCCTGCCCGGTTATCGCGATTAACGGTATGCTGTCGCTGTATGCGGTGGCAAGCGCCGTGAGAAGATTTGTCGCCCCCGGCCCCGACGTGACAACGCAGACCCCCGGCCGCCCCGTAATACGAGCATAGCCGTTGGCGCTGTGCCCCGCGCCCTGCTCCGTGCGCGCGAGGATATGGCGTATGCCCGAGCCGCAAAGCGCGTCGTAAAAAGGCGCGATCGCGGCACCCGGGTAGCCGAAGACTGTGGTGATGTTTTCTGCCAGAAGGCAGTTTATCATTATTTGCGCGCCGGAGATCATAGGGGAGGCTCCTTGTTGTGGGATGTAGATATTTTATCATAAAAAGGCGGGAGGGGCAAATGGGGGTGTATAAAAGTGGGAATAGCAAAAATAAGTTGCATATTATGAAATTATATGTTACAATTAAATTGCACATAAAAATACTAGTAAATACATAATTATGCGTTGACAAGCTGTTTATTGTACGTTATAATGTAAAGTACTATCCCATCACATTACCGATAAGCAGCCAAAATGTATCATCAAACTTGCCCGAGCGGCATAATATGTTAAAAAGGAGGTGGGCATATGATGAGAAAACTTCGGAAAGACGACGAAGGGAAATTCATCAGCACCCCGATGGAAGAGCTGGAACAAGACCTCGCTTCAAGCCGCAGGGAAACCCGTGGGCATGGCAATAAGCCTTACCAAGGGGACGGTTCCGGTTATCTTCGTTATGCTGCGACCGGGCACATACTGCGGGACCGCGCAATTGAAAGGCGCAAGATTGATTGAAACTAAGTTGCCGCCGGGCAAGTACACTGATCTTGATGATAAGGCGCTGCTTAAGATGGTGAAGGATTTTGACCTTACCTACACCGAATATTGTGATAGGGTTTATGGGAGCGGGTATCTTGTCGACGCATATTACGACACTGATGAAATTGACGCTATTTTCCGCAGGGTAGATAAGAGAAGGCATTATTACAATGTTTTCCACGGTATTTCTCCCAGCGAAACGAAACTGAACGCGCTGTTCTGTTTTTGGCTCTTGAAATATCGGCCGTTAGCACCGGTTTTTAGGGACAGAAACACGGATGAGTTTTCTTTTTTTGCCCAAGAACAAGATGAAGACGACCCTAAGGCAATGTATGATGACGCGCGGACATATTTTACGGAGCGTTTTTGTATTTATATTTTAGAAGGGCTGTTTTCCCGAATACATGACAGCGAGGATTATTACCTTGACATTGAAGAACACTTAGGCGACTTTGCGTATAATTTGCGCAATGCCGATATCAGCAAGGAAGCGATGATCATGCTTTTTGAAGCCTTGACATTGTAATATCAATAAAATATTTTTATACAGCGGTTAGCTCGCTATACTAATATCCGTTAGAAATGAGGACAAAAAATCCCCACAAAAGCCATATGCGAAAGCTTTTGTGAGGATTTTTTGTCTATTTCTTGAACGGATATTAGTATTAGGCTTAGAGCTGGCCGCTGTTGTACTACTTGCTGCCGCACCGTCCTTTTCCTAAAACCTCAATCCTATATCCTAAAACCTGCGGCGCAATGCGCCGCTAGTATACTGATATTTCCACTTGCATATATAGTAACATTCATATATACTTACCTCGTGCGTAAAATGAGGGAATTTGTCTGATTTTGTGCAGTGAAGATGATGTATCGGAGGGCCCGGTGGGATATAAGGTAGGCATTGATGTCGGCTCCACTACGCTGAAAACCGTGGTGCTGGATGATGACGGCAATATTATAGAAAAAAGCTATGCGCGCCATTATTCCAAGGCGCGGGAAATGGCGCTGGGGCATATAAAATCGCTGGACAAGCTGCTGCGGGGGCATCCGCTTTCGGTGGCGGTTACGGGCTCGGCGGGGCTTGGCATTGCCAAAACCGGCGGGATAGATTTTGTGCAGGAGGTTTTTGCGACAGCCGGGGCGGTGCGGCGAACCTTGCCGCGCACTGATGTTGTGATTGAGCTGGGCGGCGAGGACGCGAAGATACTTTTTCTGAAAGGCACGCCCGAGGAGCGCATGAACGGCACCTGCGCGGGCGGCACGGGCGCGTTTATAGATCAAATGGCGATGCTGATGGATGTAAGCTTGCAGGAGCTTGACGAGCTAAGCGGCGGATGCGAAAGAGTCTATCCAATCGCTTCGAGATGCGGTGTGTTCGCGAAAAGTGATATCCAGCCGCTATTAAATCAGGGCGCGCGGAAAGAGGATATCGCCGCGAGTATCTTCCAGGCGGTGGTCGATCAAACAGTCACGGGGCTTGCGCAGGGGCGTGAGATTTGCGGGAATGTCCTGTTCCTCGGCGGGCCGCTGTCTTTTATGAAGGGCCTGCAAAGGCGTTTTACGCAGACGCTGGCTTTGGGGGAAGAAAACGCGGTGTTCCCCTCACTCGCGCCGTATTATATGGCATTGGGCGCGGCGTATTACGCGGAGGGGGCATCGGCGCCGGTTACATATGAGCAGCTGGTGTGCAGGCTGGAGGCTATAGCGGGGGAACTTCCCGAAGTAAACCGCCGTGCGCCTTTGTTTAACTGTGATGCCGAGTACGCGGAGTTTGCCCGCCGCCATGCGCGGTCAGATGTGCGGGAGATAGATATTTCGTCTTATCGGGGCAGGGCGTATTTGGGGATAGATTGCGGTTCCACGACGACGAAGCTGGCGCTGATTGGGGAAACCGGGGAGCTGCTGTATCGGCATTACATATCAAACGGCGGCAACCCGCTGCCGATTGTGCGGGGGCAGATCGAGAAAATTTATAATCTATGCGGCGAAAATATTACAGTGGCGGGGAGCGCGGCGACAGGCTACGGCGAAGAGCTTATGCAGTCGGCGTTTGGGATTGATTACGGGATAGTGGAAACCGCCGCGCATTTTATCGCCGCGAAAAGCTTTTCGCCCGAGGTGGATTTTATAATTGACATCGGCGGGCAGGACATAAAATGCTTTCATATCAAAAACGGCGCGGTAGACAGCGTGGTACTTAATGAGGCCTGCTCGTCGGGCTGCGGGTCGTTCATTGAATCCTTCGCGGGGGCGCTGGGGTACACACCGGAACAGTTCGCGGGGCTTGCGGTGCGCTCATATGCGCCGGTGGATTTAGGCAGCCGCTGTACGGTGTTTATGAATTCATCCGTAAAGCAGGCGCAAAAGGACGGCGCGGCGGTGGAGGATATTGCCGCCGGGCTTGCTGTGAGCGTAGTGAAAAACGCGCTGTATAAAGTAATACGCGCCCGGAACGCGGATGAACTGGGGCGCAGTATTGTTGTGCAGGGCGGCACTTTTTGCAGTGACGCGGTTTTGCGCGCGTTTGAAGCCGAACTCGGGCGCGAGGTAGTGCGACCGGGGATCAGTGAGCTGATGGGGGCGTATGGCGCGGCTTTATATGCGAGGGATAAGGCTGTGGGAAGTGCAGAGCATAACGGAAGCCGGCGGGAGATGGCGAGGGGGGCGGGCCGCCGCTTCGCGGCGAAAGCGCCGAAGGCGCTTTGGGCGGGCGAAGCCCGCCAGCCCGCCCCGCGGGATTGTCGGAAGAGGCGGCTGAAAAAAGCGGCGCGGCAAAAAAAAGCATTAACATCGCTGATTACATATGAAAAGGTGAAAAGCTTTACACATATTTCAACGGCGGCTGTGTGCAGAAAATGCGCAAACAACTGCTCGCTTACCGTGACCGGCTTCCCCGGCGGCAGAAAATTCATAACAGGCAACCGCTGTGAGCTTGGGGCGGGCGGCCCCGTGAAAAACACACTGCCAAACTTAATGCGTTATAAATACAAAAAGCTTATAAACAGCACGCAATATACCGGCAGTATAAAAATAGGCCTGCCGCCTGTGCTGAATATGTATGAGAACCTGCCTTTTTGGGCGCGGTTTTTTTCCGCGCTGGGGTGCGAGCCTGTAATTTCCGCAGGCTCATCGAGGAAGCTGTACATGAAAGGCCAGCATACAATCCCATCCGACACCGTGTGCTACCCGGCAAAGCTCGTCCACGGGCATATATTAGATTTGCTTGAAAAAAAAGTGGATTTTATCTTTTATCCATCCATGACCTACAGCTTTGACGAAGGCATTTCCGACAACTGCTACAACTGCCCTGTCGTGGCATATTATCCCGAGGTTATAAAAAATAATATGCCGGGGATAAACAAAGATAATTTCATCTGCCCGCAAATAAGCCTTAACAGCCGCAAAATTTTTGTTAAAAAGATATACAGCGTATTAAAGGGGAAAATCCCGCAAATTTCCCTTTGCAAAGTAAAAAAAGCGGCGGACGCGGCATATAAAGCTTACGGCGCATACCGTAAAGATATAATCGAAGAGGGCGAAAGGGCGCTGGCATATGCGGAAGAATATGATCTGCCTGTTGCGGTTGTGGCGGGGCGGCCATACCATATCGACCCGGAAATAAACCACGGCGTCGATACGCTGCTGACTTCACTGGGTTTTGTGGTGCTTACAGAAGACAGTATATTTCCCGGGGAAAAAGCAATACGCAATGTCCTCAACCAATGGTCCTACCACGCGAGGATGTACGCCGCCGCGCAGTTCGCCGCGGGACGTGCGGATACACAGCTCGTACAGCTGGTAAGCTTCGGGTGCGGGATAGACGCCGTGACTTCTGACGAAATAAGCGATATTTTGCGGCAAGGCGGGAAGCTTTACACACAGCTGAAAATAGATGAGATAAACAACCTCGGCGCGGCGAAAATCCGATTGCGGAGCCTTGTGGCTGCGCTTCGCGCAGGAATCAGGTTTTAGGATTGAGGATTTAGGAAGGGAAGGAAATTGTCACGCCGTCCTTTTCCCTAAAACCTATAACCTGAATCCTAAATCCTAAAACCTGCGGCGCTCTGCGCCGCGGGCGGCAGATTGCCGCCCCTACGGCCTTCGGCAGGATTGAGGTTTTAGGAATGAGGATTTAGGAAGGGAAGGAAATTGATGCAACGTCCTTTTCCTGAAACCTGAAACCTAAATCCTAAAACCTGCGGCGCTCTGCGCCGCTGTCCACCCCTCCAAGGAGGGGAATTTAAGGATAAAACAGGGCGCAATTCCCCTCCTTTGGAGGGGTGGCGCGTATGCGCCGGGGTGGTTCTACGGCGGGGGCAAGCCCCCGCCCTACGATGCCAAAAATATGGCGGCGATTGTAATTTCGGGACGCCCGGTGTGCGTCCCCTACGGCCTTCGGCAGGAATGAGGTTTTAGGAAGGGAAGGAAATTGTCACGCCGTCCTTTTCCCTAAAACCTATAACCTAAATCCTAAATCCTGCGGCGCTCTGCGCCGCGGGCGGCAGATTGCCGCCCCTACAAAACACCCGTCACGAAGCGATAAATCGCTTCGCGCCACCCTCTTTAAAAAAGAGGGTAAGGCTACAACAAGATTTATTCTTTCATTAAAAAAGCGCAAAACAACCGTAGGACGTACCCTCTTTTTTAAAGAGGGTGGCACCGTGACGACTTGTTCGTTGCGGTGACGGGTGTTTTGGTGATTTTCGGGCGGGCATGGAAGCCCGCCCCTACAAAAAAGCCGCGATGGGGGAAAGGACGGCACAATATGCGCGATAATAAAAATATCATCATCCGCACGCCGTTTACAGAAGAGATGAAGCGCACGCATACTATCCTGATGCCGCAGATGCTGCCGATACATTTTGATTTGCTGGCAAAGGTTTTCCGGCAGGCGGGCTACAACGCGGAAGTGCTTAGCCCGAGCAATCTGACCGCCGCCGAAGAAGGGCTGAAAAGCGTACATAACGACACCTGCTATCCCGCGCTGCTGGTAATAGGGCAGTTTATAGACGCGTTAAAAAGCGGCAGCTACGACCCGCGCCGCACGGCGCTTTTGCTGACGCAGACAGGCGGAGGGTGCAGGGCGTCGAATTATATATATTTGCTTAGGAAGGCGCTGGAGAAAAACGGCTTTGACTATGTGCCGGTTATATCGCTGAATTTTTCGGGCTTTGAAACCAACGGCTTCAAGCTGAATTTGCGCACGCTGATAAAATGCGTGTTCTCGCTGGTATACGGCGATTTCCTAATGTGCCTGTTTAACCAGTGCGTGCCGTATGAAAAAAACAAAGGCGATGCGAAAAAAGCAGTTGATCGCTGGGTTTCTGCGCTTTTGGGACAAATGGAGGGGCCGCTGTTCGTGCGGGTGGCGCAAAATTACCGCGCAATGCTCAGTGATTTCCAGGCAATACCGATGGACCGCGAAAAGCAGACGGTAAAAGTCGGCATCGTGGGCGAAATTTACGTGAAATACGCGCCGCCGGGCAATAACAATTTAGAAGAATATCTTGTGGGGGAAGGCGCGGAGGTCGTGAATTCGGGCTTGCTGGATTTCTGCCTTTACTGCGTTTACAACGGGATTTTTGATAAAAAGTATTACGGCATCGGCGGCGCGAAATATTATCTTCTGAAAGCCGCCGCGAAATACATGATAAAAAAACAGCGCCAAATGATAAAGGAAATACGCAGGCATGGGGTGTTCACGCCGCCCGCGGATTTCAGCGAAGTTATTGAAAGCGGCCGCGGGTATATCAGCCGCAGCGTAAAAATGGGCGAGGGCTGGCTGCTCACGGCGGAAATGCTGGAGCTGCTTCACCGCGGCGTGGAAAATATTATATCCGCGCAGCCGTTCGGCTGCCTGCCGAACCATATTGTCGCGAAGGGGATGATCCGCAGGATAAAAGACGATTTCCCGCACGCGAACATTACGGCAATCGATTATGACCCCGGCGCGAGCCGCATAAATCAGGAGAATAGGATAAAGCTGATGTTGGCGGCTGCGCAGGATTTAGGTTTTAGGTTGTAGGATATAGGAAGGGGCAATTCATAATATAGTCAAACCACTTTAAAAGCAAGTCAACAAAGCTTGTTCAAAGGAAGTAAAGCGGGGCAAGATTTTGCGCAGCTCACTCTTGAGCCACGCCCACCTTTTCTCAATGGGGTTTAAATCGGGAGAG
>WRLS01000034.1 GCA_009776345.1 Oscillospiraceae bacterium
GCAATAAAAAACAAGCCCACACAACACCCCCGCCCCGCCCCCGCCCCCCCCCCCCCCCGGGGGGGGGGGGGGGGGGGGGGGGGGGGGGGTGATACAGGTTTCGCGGTTAGGGCAGGGGACGCACGGCGGCTCAGAGCGCCGCAGGTTTGAGGATGTAGGTTTCAGGTTTGAGGAAAAGGACGAATTTTTCAGTTTCTTCCCTTCCTAATCTCTATCCGCCGAAAATTCTTTATGATGGATTACCAGCCCGTCTTCCCCTATATCGCAGAAGAGATGCTCCCCCGGCTGGACTTCGCCGGAGAGGATGCGGCGGGCAAGCGGGTCTTCAATCTGTTTGCGGACAGCGCGTCTGAGCGGCCTTGCGCCGTAGACGCTGCCAATTCCCTCGCGGGCGATTATTTGCGCCGTCGCTTCGGAAAACTCCAGCGAGATATTGTTTTCCCCGGCGCGCGCGCAAAGCTCCCCGAGAAGTTTTTTCGCGATCCCGAGCAGGTTTTCCTCGCCTAATCGATTGAAGATGATAATTTCGTCCAGGCGGTTTAAAAGCTCCGGGCGGAATGTTTTTTTCAGCTCCGCCATAATATCGCGCTTCATATCGCCTTCGGGGCGGGTACCGTCGGTGCCGAAGCCGAGCTGCTTGTGGTCGGTTATATGCCTTGCCCCGATGTTCGACGTCATGATCACGACCGTGTTTTTGAAGCTTACCGCGCGCCCCTGTGAATCGGTGAGTAAGCCGTCCTCCAGTATTTGCAGCAGCAGCCCCCAGACATCGCTGTGCGCTTTTTCAACCTCGTCGAACAGCACGACGCTGTACGGCCTTCGGCGCACGCGCTCGGTTAATTGCCCGCCTTCCTCAAAGCCGATATATCCCGGCGGCGAGCCGATAAGCTTTGCGGCGGCGTGCTTTTCCATATACTCGGACATATCCAGGCGGATCATCGCGCCCTTTTGCCCGAAAAGGTTTTCGGCAAGCGCTTTCGCAAGCTCTGTTTTGCCTACGCCGGTCGGCCCAAGAAATAGAAACGAGCCCACCGGCCTTGCCGGGTCGGCAAGCCCCGCCCTGCCCCGCCGGATTGCGCCCGCAACGGCGGACACTGCCTGCCCTTGCCCCAAAACGCGCGCTTTCAGCCTTTCCTCAAGCAGTAAAAGCTGCTCGCCCTGTTCCCTTGTAAGGCTTGCAAGCTCGATGCCGGTTATGGACGCGACAAGCTCGGAGATATCCTCCCGCAGGAGGCATTTTTTGCCGCTCCCGCCCGATTGCAAAAGCTCCGTGCGGATATCGCCGATGCGCCCCCTAAGGCTCTTTTCGCGGTCGCGTATTGCCGCCGCAAGCTCAAAATCCTGGGAGAGGATCGCGTCCTCTTTTTCCGCGCCAAGCTCGCCCAGGCGCGATTCCATCCCCGCAAGGTCGGGTCCGTAATCGCGCATACGCAGGCGGGACGCGGCCTCGTCCATAAGGTCGATTGCCTTGTCCGGCAGAAGGCGGTCGGCGATAAAGCGTGACGACAGCGTTACGGCGGCGGTGATAGCCTCGTCCGTGATCATAATCTTATGGTGCGCTTCGTAGCGCCCGCGCAGGCCCTTTAGTATTTCTATGGCATCGGATTCGCTGGGCTGCTCGACCGTGACGCTCTGGAAGCGGCGTTCTAAAGCCGTGTCTTTTTCGATGAACTTGCGGTATTCGGCGATAGTCGTCGCGCCGATTACCTGAATCTCGCCCCGCGCAAGCTGCGGCTTCATTATGTTTGCGGCGTCAATCGCGCCTTCCGCCGCGCCCGCGCCCATGATTGTGTGAAGCTCGTCAATAAACAAAATCACATCCCTTGCGGACGCGGCCTCCTCCATTACATTTTTTATGCGGTCCTCAAAGTCGCCGCGGTATTTCGCGCCCGCCACCATTGACGTGAGGTCCAGTGACGCGACGCGCTTGCCCCGCAGCCCCTCCGGCACCTCACAGCAAACAATGCGCTGTGCAAGCCCTTCGATTATTGCGGTTTTCCCGACCCCCGCCTCGCCGATCAGGCAGGGGTTGTTTTTTGTGCGGCGGGATAGGATCTGGATTACCCGCGCGACCTCGCTGTCCCTGCCGATAACCGGGTCCAGCGCACCCGCCCTTGCCATTTCTGTAAGGTCGCGGCTGTATTTATTTAAGTTTGGCGTGCTGCCCGAACCCAACGACGGCCTTGGGAGCGCTTTTGCAGGGGGGACTGCGCGGCGGCGGTCTGTGTTTTCGGTAAGCTCGGGGCCGAGGTCTGCCATCATCGCGCCGATAAGCGCGCCCGGCTCCACGCCCTGTTCGCGCAGGAGCTTCACGCCGTAGCTGTCGGTTTCCCTTGCGATTACCATTAGGATATGTTCCGTGCCAACCTGCCCCTGCCCCATCATCCTGGCTTTGATTACCGCCATCTCAAGGGTTTTTTTACAGCGCGGGGTGAAATCCTCCGGGGTAAGCTCGGTTTTGCTGCCCTTGCCTATAGTGGCTGTAATGGCGTTGCGGTAGCTTTCAAAGCTTACTTTTTTTTGAGTCAGCACGATATGCGCAACCCCGCTGTTTTCGTCGAGCATACCCAAGACAAGATGTTCGCTGCCGATATAGGTATGCCCAAGCAGCCCCGCTTGCAGCATGGCGACATTGATTGCGTTATTAGCTTTTTGTGTAAACCCGCTGAACCGAAACATTGTATCAATTCTCCCCAATTACATTCTATGCGCAATACTGCTTGCCTTAAGACAGCAGAAGGGCATAAGGAGTATTGACCTGTCCCGGTAAATATACTCCGGCGCGATGTAAAAAAGTAACCAATTTGCGCCGATTTACATATTCTGTGATGTAGTATACGCTTTTTGCGATAAAAAGGAGGGCTTTTCATGTTTTTCGGTCAAAACAATTGCTGTTGGATTATCATATGTATTCTCCTGCTGCTGTTCTGCTGCGGGAACAATGGATGCGGACCGGGCTTTGACGGCGAAGGCTGCGGCTGTCGGTAGCGCTTTGCGCAGGATTTAGGTTTTAGGATTTAGGTTTTAGGATACAGGAATTAGGAAGGGAAGAAATTTGTAGTTTCTTCCCTTCCTAAACCCTCAAACCTTAATCCTTAATCCTGCGGCAGCGCCGCTTTATACAGCTCGCCCTTTTTATGCCCGGTTTGTGCCGCGGCTTCTTTTGCCGCACTAGACAGCGGCATCCCGGCGTCTACAAGCTTTTTAACCATTGCCACGGCTTCCTCTAATGGGATTTTATCATTGGTATCCGGCGGCGCGCCTTCTACCACTAAAACAAATTCGCCCCTTGGCGGCTCGCTGCTATATTTTTCCACCGCGCCGGAAAGGGTTGTGCGGATGATTTCCTCGTGCATTTTTGTCAGCTCCCGCGCAAGCGAGATTTTTCGGTCACCGAAGACAGCCAGCATATCCGCAAGTGTACGCGCCAGCTTGTGCGGCGCTTCGTAGAAAACCAGCGTGCGCGGGTCTTTTTTTATTTCCTCAAGATGGGAGGCGCGGGCGGTTTTCTTCACGCTCAAAAAACCTTCAAACGAGAAGCGCCCCGCCGCAATCCCCGAAAGCGCAAGCGCGGCGGTCAGCGCGGAAGGCCCCGGGATTACAACTGCTTCGACCCCAAGCTCACCGCAGAGCGCAACCAGCTTTTCCCCGGGGTCGGAGATGCACGGCATACCCGCGTCGCACACAAAAGCGCAGCTTTCCCCCGCCAATATCCGTGCGGTGACAGTTTCCGACCGCTCGCGGATATTGTGTTCATGGCAGCTTATCAGCGGCTTTTTTATGCCTAAGTGGCTTAGGAGCTTCAGACTGACGCGTGTATCCTCGGCGGCGATGAAATCCGCCTGTTCGAGAACGCTCACAGCCCTTGGGGAAATATCGCCGAGGTTGCCTATTGGCGTGCCTACGATAAAAAGCTTTCCGGGCATATTTTCACTTCCTGTATTTGCCGTAGATTTTTTCGGCTTCCTGTGTTAGGGCGCCGTTTTGCTTTAAGAGGAACACCGGTTCTATAACAAGGCCGCCCGGGCGCGCGCCAAGCTTGCCTTCCGCTAAGATAAGCCACGGCGGTTTCCCTTCGCTTTCCTGGCAAAGCCGCAGGCGTTTAGGCTCGAAGCTATGGGCGCGCATTGAGGATAAAACGTCACTTAGCCGCTCCGGTAAATGGCAGACGCAAATTCTGCCCCCAAAACGCAGAAGCCGTTTTGCGGACGCGAACACATCATCGAGGGTGCAAAACAGCTCATGCCTTGCGGTACGGGCGGAAGGTTCCGCGCTTTGTATACCGGAGCCTGCCGCGCGGTATGGCGGGTTGCAGGTGATAAGGTCCAAACTTCCCGCTGGCAGTAGTTTTTCGGGTTCGCGCAAATCGCCCAGAATCGGAGTAAAGCCGGAAATGCCGGAAAGCCCCGCTGTTTTTTCCATAAGCTTTACGGCTTCTTCTTGAATATCCACAGCATAAACATGGCGGGGCTGCGCACTATTTCTGTACCAAAGAAAAGCTACCGCGCCGCAGCCCGCGCAGAGGTCACACACGGTTTCCCGATTTTTAGGCGCGGCGAAGTGCGAGAGCATCAGCGCGTCAGTGCCGAATGTATGCGTATCGGAAACACAGAGCATAACGCCGCCGCCGAGTTCTTCGATGCGATAATCCACGGCGATCACCTTTTTCAATTTGTAAATATGCTTGCATTTTGCCGGTGAATTGGTATAATGGCATTATATCACACGCGTCAAATATTTTTCTGCAATAAAGGAGGATGCCCTTATGGCAAAGCAGTTCCCGAGGACAGAGGTTGGCGGCATTTCACTGCCGAGGATGCTTATCGGCACAAACTGGCTGCTGGGCTGGAGCCACAAAAGTTTCGCCATGGACAGCATGATAAAAAGCCGCTACGCAACCGCCGAAAGCTTTATGCCGGTGCTGGAGGCTTATCTTGAGTACGGCATCGACGCGATTATGGGCCCGATCAGCGACCAGCAGCATATCGCGGACGCGCTGCAGATCTGCCAGGATAAGCTGGGCAAAAAGCTGATTATCATCGACACGCCTGTTGTTGACGTGAACGACACCGCCGAAGGGCGGGCAAACGCGCTGGCTACTATCAAAAAAAGCGCGGCTGCGGGGGCGGCGTTCTGCCTTCCTCACCATTCCAGCGTGGAGCAGCTTGTAAACAAAAACCTTGCGGTAATCGACCGCCTGCCGGATTATCTAGCCATGATCCGCGACTGCAATATGGTCCCCGGCCTTTCCGCGCATATGCCGGAGCTGATCACCTATTCCGATGAACAG
This sequence comes from Oscillospiraceae bacterium, assembly GCA_009776345.1. Classification (GTDB taxonomy): domain Bacteria; phylum Bacillota; class Clostridia; order Oscillospirales; family Ruminococcaceae; genus WRAV01. The sequence continues at coordinate 5,291 of WRLS01000034.1, forward strand.
GGCTACGATGTGCAGACCTACATACAAATTTACAACTGCCTGGGATTTTTAATGCAGATTGAAATTGAAACCATCGCCAAGACAATCCATAACGCGAAAAAACCCGTAATGACCATAAAATCCATGGCGGCGGGGCGCGTAACGCCCTATGTCGGCCTGAATTTTTCATGGTCGACGCTGCGGGAATGTGACATGGTAACACTGGGCGCGTTTATGCCGGATGAAGTCCACGAGGATGTGGAAATATCCTTCGCGCATTTTGAGCGGCGGTATCCGAACCTGGAAGGGCGCTCCAGCCCGAATAACAGCCAGGCGGTGCTGAATAAGGGTTAGGGTTCAAATAAGGGAAGAAGCTTACCGCTTCTTCCCTTACTGATTATGGAGGTCAAACATAATGGCTAACTATGTTGTAATGGTACGCTTTGACGAAACGACAGACGAAATAATACTTCGTTTGCAAGATAAATTGGCAGCGAACGGTTATAAAAAGGCTGTAAATGAATGGCCGCCGCATATCACCATTGCTGCTTACGAAGGTGCGGACGAACAGGCTTTGCTGCAATGGACAGAAGAATATGCGGCTCATCAACACAGCTTCAAAGTAGGTTTGTTTTCGTTGAGCGTTTTACCGCCCGGCGGCGAACACACAGATACAGCGGTGCTGTGCTTGAATCCGTCACATTCAAAGAAGCTGGTGGATTTTTACTATGGCTTCCATGAAAAATATGAGGAATATTGCACGGGTATCGGCTGGTATAACTCAATCCGGCACGGCAATCCGATAATACACAGTACCATTGGAATTTTCGATGTTACGACTATGCAAAAGGCATTGGAAATCATATTCGCTGAAGGTGTTTTCGGCGAAATAAAAATCACAGCGCTGGAACTTTATACTTACCCCATGCGGTTGATAAAACGCTTTGATTTGAAAGAGCAATAAAACAGGAAAAGGGCAAAGCTAATATTTTCTTCCCTTCCTAAATCCTCAATCCTAAATCCTAAAACCTGCGGCGTCAGCCGCCGCGCTTGCGTTTAAATCCATGCCCGCTATATTGCCTGCCATAAACTCATAATATGCCTGCGCGCCAATCATTGCGGCGTTGTCGCCGCAAAGCCATATCGGGGGGATGAAAAGCTCAAGGCCGTGTTTTTTTGCCGCGTCCGTGAGCATTTCGCGCAGCAGTACATTCGCGCAGACACCGCCCGCGCACGCAAGCTTGTCCGCTTTTAGCTCCAAAGCCGCCGCGATGAATTTATCCGTGAGGATACTGCACGCCGTATACCGAAAGCTCGCCGCCATATCCGCAACGGGAATTTGCCCGCCTTTTTGCGTTAGGTTGTGTACCCTGTTGATAAGATTGGTCTTTAAGCCCGAAAAAGAAAAATCGTAGGGGTTTTCTGTTTTCGGCCTTGGAAGCCGATATGCCGCAGGGTTTCCGCTTGCGGCGGCTTTGTCGATTTCCACGCCGCCGGGATAGCTTAGCCCCAGCACCCGCGCGGCTTTGTCAAAGGCTTCCCCCGCCGCGTCGTCGCGCGTCCTGCCGATTACGCTGAAAGCGGTGTAGCCGTCAGCCTGCACGATATGCGTATGCCCGCCGGAAACAATCAGGCACAGAAACGGCGGCTCAAGCGATGGGTGCGCGATGTAGTTTGACGCAATATGCCCACGGATATGATGCACGGGGATAAGCGGTTTTTCCGCCGCAAGGCAAAGCCCTTTTGCGAAATTCACTCCCACCAAAAGCGCCCCGATAAGCCCGGGCGCGGCGGTTACGGCTATGGCGTCTACATCGGCAAGGGCTGTACTAGATTTCTCAAGCGCCGCCGCAGTGACATCGGCGATATACTCTACATGGCGGCGTGAGGCTATTTCCGGCACCACGCCGCCGAATTTTTTGTGCTCATCAATCTGCGAACGCACCACGGACGACAGCACCTCGCGCCCGTCCTTTACCACTGCCGCCGCGGTTTCGTCGCAGGAGGTTTCGATTGCCAGAATTTTCATGCTAGATCCCCGCCGTCCTTTTCAGGCCTTCATTGTCGGACAAACATTCCCCGAGCTGCTCGGTAAGCTCCCCGCAGAGCTTTTCTATCAGCGGCTTCTCGCGGCCTTCTATCATCACGCGGATGAGCGGCTCCGTACCCGACGCGCGCACTAGGATCCTGCCGTCGATGCCAAGCTGGGCTTCCGCTTTTTTGATTATCACTTCCGCCGCCGGGTCTGTTATCAGCGCGTGCTTCATCACATTATCGGCGCGGATGGATTTCAGCACCTGCGGGTACACGGTCATGACAGACGCAAGCCCGGACAGCTTCTCGCCGCTTTCCTTCATCACTGACAGAAGCGCAATCGCCGTGAGCTGCCCGTCGCCGGTAGTCATATGCCCGGACATAATCACATGGCCGGATTGCTCCCCGCCCAAGGTGAAGCCGCCTGCGCGCATTTTTTCCAGCACGTAGCGGTCGCCGACTTTTGTGCGTTCAAGCTGTATGCCGTTTTCCTCAGCGAAGCGCGTCAGGCCGAGGTTGCTCATTACCGTGGCCACAAGCGTATTATTTTTCAGCGTGCCGCAGGATTTCATGTGCATGGCTAAAATCGCCATGATCTCGTCCCCGTCCACGATTCTTCCGTTTTCATCAACGGCAAGGCAGCGGTCGGCATCGCCGTCGAAGGCAATCCCCGCGTCAAAGCCGCCGTCCCTGACCGCTCCGCAAAGCCCTTCCATGCGTGTAGAGCCGCAGTTTTTGTTTATATTTATACCGTTTGGCTCACTGAAAATAATTTTTGCATCCGCGCCGAGGTTTTCCAGAAGCTTCCCCGCTGTTGCGCTTGCGCTGCCGTTTGAACAGTCTACTAAAATTTTAAGCCCCGACAGCCCGCCGGGTACAGCCGCCGCCAAATGCCCGATATAATCGTCCCTTAACTCGGGCATATGGCGGATGCGCCCAAGCTCCCATCCCCAGCGGATTGAGTACGGCTTTACAGAATCCAGCACGATTTCCTCAATCTCAAACTCCTCCGCGTCGGTGAGCTTAAAGCCCTCCGGCCCGAAAATTTTTATGCCGTTGTATTCATATGGGTTGTGCGACGCGGAGATCATAATGCCGCCGTCCGCGTGTTCGCGCGTAATAAGATGCGCCACAGCGGGGGTCGGCAGCGCGCCCGCTAAAATAACGTCCGCGCCCACGGAGCAAAGCCCCGAAACCATCGCCGCCTCCAGCATATCGGATGAGATGCGCGTGTCCTTGCCGATCAGCACTGTCGGGCGCCGACCTATCCTCTCCGCCAAAACCATAGCCGCAGACCGCCCCAGGTTCATGGCAAGCGTACAGCTTATTTCTGTATTTGCGATGCCCCTTGCACCGTCAGTCCCAAAAATCCTCCCCATATACAACACCCCATTTCTATACATAGTATTCCGTGCAGAAGATGTCCTAGTATTATTTGCAACTATTCGGAAATTTCATTTTCCAGCTTTAGCTGCTCAAACTCTGATTTGCCGGTGAATGGGATGCCCAGATGCTCATATGCCTTGCGCGTAGCCACGCGGCCGCGCGGGGTTTTGCCGACAAAGCCGATCTGCATGAGGAACGGCTCGCACACATCCTCAAGCGTCACTGCCTCCTCGCCGATTGAAGCCGCCAGCGTTTCCAGGCCTACAGGCCCGCCGCCGTAGTGGTCGATGATGGTATGGAGCATCCGCCGGTCGATTGAATCCAGCCCCAGCGCGTCAATTTCCATGCGGTCCAGCGCCGTCCGGGCGATCTTTAGCGTGATTACGCCGTCGCCCAGCACCTGCGCGAAATCACGCACACGCTTGAGCAGCCGATTCGCGATCCTCGGCGTGCCGCGGCTTCTCCCCGCCAGCTCAATACAGCCGCTTTCATCGCAGGGTATCTGCAGCAGCCTTGCGTTGTTGCGGATGATTGTGGCGAGTTCCTGCGGCGTGTAAAGCTCCAGCCGCAGCACCACGCCGAAGCGGTCACGGAGCGGCGCGGTGAGCTGCCCCGCGCGGGTTGTCGCGCCGACAAGCGTAAAACGCGGCAGGTCGATGCGGATTGACCGCGCCGAAGGCCCCTTGCCGATTATTATATCCAGCGCGAAATCCTCCATGGCGGGGTAAAGCACTTCCTCAACAGCGCGGGAAAGGCGGTGGATCTCGTCTATGAATAAAATATCGTTTTCCGCGAGGTTCGTCAGAAGCGCGGCAAGATCGCCCGCCTTTTCTATGGCGGGGCCGGAGGTTGTGCGGATATTTACGCCAAGCTCATTGGCGATTATATTGGAAAGCGTTGTTTTGCCCAAGCCCGGCGGGCCGTAGAGCAGAACATGGTCCAGCACTTCCCCGCGCATTTTCGCCGCCTCGATGTAAACGCTCAAATTCTCCTTGACCTTTGCCTGCCCGATATAGCCGTCTAGGGTTTTCGGGCGCAGCGTAGGGTCAGCCTCACCGTCGCCGGGGGCGTATTCGGGGGAGATTATACGGTTTTCAAAGTCCATTTCGATTTCCGGCATTATATTATTGACCTTTCGGTGGGATAAATTTACTCGATGCCGGGTTCCTGCGCTATGCCGACCCAGTTTACGTTGACAGCATGAACAAAAAGCCCGTTATCCTGCGCGTGGGCAAACTCGCTCCAAACCATATCGAGGATATTATAGTAAGCCGCTTCGCTTTGCGGTTCGATCCAAATGTCGATTTGCGTGTGATAATCGGGGACCACTTTAGTGGATTTAGCGTAGACCATAACTGGGTTATACTGCGGCAAATTGTTTAGCATGAATATGGCGACGCGGTTGGCAAGCTCGGTCCAAGCCCGGGCAAGGTCAACTTCACTGCCCGGCTCGGGGAGTTCGCTTAGCTGTTTTTCAAGCTCCTCTATTCTGGAGTTTGCCCGCGCAAGCTCATTTCTCGCAAGCTCCGCCTCATTTCGGCTTTCCTCAAGCAGCCCGTGAATATCTCCATCTTGGCTACCGTTTTCTTCAGCCGCTTTTTTAAGCTCATCCCGCAGGCTTTTTATAATAGAATTTGCTTCTTTTAAATCATTTTGGCTTTCCTCCAGCAGGGAAAAAAGCTCCTGCGCGCCGCTTTGCGCATCGTCCTGCGGGGCGTTCTGTGTGCCGCCGCAGCCCGGCACAGTTAAAACAACCGCGGCAATAAATAATAGTAAGACAACATAATTTTTCATCTTTACGCCCCCTTAAGGCCTTAAGCTGACTGATAAATAACTTCACCTGTTTTTATGACGTGCCGGGCAAAACCGCTCGGGTCGTTCGTTGCATCAAGCAAATGCGGTTCGATGTCAAAGCTGATATTTCGTCTGAGCCTGTATAAAAGGACCTCCGTACCGTACCAATCGCCCTTGAATCCGTCTATCAGCACAGCGATATCAATATCGCTTTCTTCATGCGGAACCCCGTTGACATAAGAACCAAAGAGGATGACCGATGACGGGTTAAGTGTTATTTTGACCTTATCGGCATATTTTAAGGCTATTTCCCTAGCTTCTCTTTTATCCGGCATAAAAACTCCCCCGTTTCTTGATATATCCAATCTCAAATCCTGTGCCGCGAAGCGGCACCCGCAAGCGTCCTAAACTAACAACTGCATAAAAACGCTTTGCCCTCTTCAAACCATTTATGGGGATGTAAAATCATTTTGTTCACAACAATATATTCCATATAAGCAAGGGATGCGGCTTTTAAAGATTGATCTAAGCCTTCTCGGACAAGCGAATAAAATGGCGGCAGCCCATCTTGATCCCACGCCAGCTTATCAGCGACAAACAACGCCATATCATACGGCGACGGATCTGCCTGTAATGTACTGTGGCAATTTACTGCCGACAATATGAGTTTATCGGTAATGCCGAAATCCTGCTCTGCAATAATTTTTGATATGCGCTGATGTAACAAAAACGGATATTTCTTTTCCGCTTCATCTATATACCAGCTGTTACGAATTGCATATGAAAGCATATCACCCGCAGTGATCACCGCGCTTATATCATGCAGATAACCGGATATTTCGCAAATAGCAGCGTCCAACCCATATTGAATGGCAATTGTTTTGTTCATTTTGGCGACAGCGGTAATATGCCGGGCGGTTTTCGGTTTGTTGTTTGCAAGAAGCAAAGCTTTGGCATCCGACTGAATATCCCCCGTAAAATTTGGTATTGTGATATATGAAAAATCAGATAAAACCGCACAGCTTTTCATCTTTATGCCCCCTGTGCCGGCCGAATGGTTAACGGGCATGACCAATAGCACTCAGTTTTACACCCTTTGCATTTTTCCCGATATATTAAGAATCTTTCCTTGCTGATTGCCCCTTTAGGGCAAGCGTTTATACATATATCGCACTCCCCGCACTCCTGCGCAATTACCGGATTTTCCTGCCAATTGCTGTCGTCAAAAGGTACATCCGTTAAAAATACCGTATACTGTATACGGCTTCCGATCCCCCGGACACTCGTAACATTATTTCTGCCATACTCCGACAAACCGCTCAGCACAGCCAGTCTTTTTATCGGCAGCCCGGTGTACAGTTTAGAAGCAAATCCCGCTTCTTTTAACGCGTTTTTAACATTAACATTCCCATTTTTACGTTCATCGCCATCCTTGCACGGCAATACCGCAATTAAAACAGATATGTATTTTTTCGGCTCCTCCGACAATCTGCCAATCATTTTTATGCTGTGTGCAATATCAGCTTTTTGCCTTTCGTGTACATCAGCTTTATTGTGTAAAGCCCACATATCCCCCGGCATAGCTTTTACTTTTTCAATCGAAACGCATGACCATTTTGTATATCCGTTTTTTTCAAGCAGTTTTCTTAATATTTCTATTTTTTCCATGTCTTTATTACCTCCCGCCTGCAAGCGCCCGCAGCCCCGCCTTAATCAGCTCGTCCACCGGGGTATCCGCAGGCAGTGCGCCAACCGCGCCCGCCGCCTCCGACTGCGAATAGCCCAGCACTACAAGCGCGCTGATTGCCTCCGCCATGCTGCCCGCGCCCATTGAAACAGCGCCTGCAGGCTGGGCAAAACCGCCCTGCGCCGCGCCGCCGATTTTGTCTTTGAGTTCCAGCGCGATCCTTTGGGCGAGCTTCGCACCTACGCCCTGTGCGGCGGTGAGGGTTTTGTAGTCCCCCGATGCCACGCAGAGCGCAAAACGCTCCGGCGACATCTGCGAAAGCACGGCAAGCGCCGCCTTCGGCCCCACGCCGGTAACGCCCAGCAGCATTTTAAAGCAGCTTAGCTCCGCTTTATCCGCAAAGCCGAAAAGGTCTATCGCGCCTTCCCGCACATGCAGGTATGTATAAAGCAGCGCTTCCTTGCCGATATCCCCCGTTTGGTTTATCGTAGACAGGCTGGTTTGGCAAAGATAAGCCACGCCGCCGCATTCTACCGCGATGCCGCCGGCGTCATAGTGGACGATTTTCCCGCGCAGGCTGTAAAACATACGCCATGCCCCTATTCCGTATAATTTGTTTCTATGAGCGGCTTGCCGTCGCGGTCCAGCAAAGGCGTAATGCCGCCGCCGAGCCCGACAGGGCAGGATAAATACAGCACGCCGGTGTTTTTGTCCTTGATGATTTTACAGGCAGTGTCAAAGCCCACCGATTCCGAAAGTATACACTCAAACCTTTTTTCTTTTTTTACTTTTGCCATGATTATTTTCCCCTTTGTATCATATTATATTTGCCTATTAAAGATGTGCCGCTGTGCGCGTGGCAGACAGCGATTGCAAGCGCGTCTGCGGCGTCGTCGGGTTTCGGCACGGTCTGAAGGTTCAGCAGCGTTTTTGTCATCTGCTGGACCTGGCGTTTATCTGCCTTGCCGTAACCGACTACGCTTTGCTTTACCTGCAGCGGCGTGTACTCAAAAACCCCCACGCCGTTTTTGACCGCACAGAGCAAAACCGCGCCGCGCGCGTGGGCTACATCTAAAGCGGTTTTTTGGTTCGTGGTGAAAAAAAGCTTTTCCACCGCCATTGACGCGGGGCGGTAACGCGCCAGAAGAAGCCCCAGCCCGTCATAGATAAGCTCCAGCCGCTTTTCAAAGCCCATGTCCGCGGGGGTTGTGAGCGCGCCGTAATCCACCACGGTAAATTTGCTGCCGATATAATCCACGACCCCGTAGCCTACAATCGCGTAGCCGGGGTCTATGCCGATGATCCTTGCCGATTCCACGCAATCACCACACGCGCGTAAAATATATTGCCCCCATAGTATACCATACAGCCGCGGGAAAAGACAAGCGGCGGCGCAGAGCGCCGCAGGATTTAGGATTGAGGATTTAGGAAGGGAAGAAACTTGATGCATCGTCCTTTCCCTAAAACCTAAAACCTAAATCCTAAAACCTGCGGCGTTATTCGCCGCCCGCCATCGCATTCAGCGTTTCCCGCAGTGTACCGATCGGGTTATCGCCTTTTGCGACCTTTACCGCAATGTACGGCTTTGCCCCGGCGTTTACCATAATCCTGCCCTTAAGCACAGCCGCGGCGTTCACCGCCATCGCAAGGTCGGGAACTTCGGGGTACAGGATAATCTGCCCCTCTTTCTGGGAGATTTCTTTTATGCCAAGTGACGAAGCCATATTCCGAAGCAGCGCGACGTCCACCAAGCCCTGTACAGATGAAGGCGGGTCGCCGAAGCGGTCGATCATCTCATCCACTATATCCATCGCGTCCTCCCCGGTTTGTACGGACGCGATTTTTTTGTATATATCTATGCGCTGGGCGGGGTTTGCGATGTAGCTCTCCGGGATGTAGGCGTCAAGGCGGATGTCGATAACACATTCCGTGGCGGGGCGCGCCTTCTCGCCCTGTTCCTCCGCCACGGCCTCGGAGAGCAGGCGAAGGTACAGGTCGTAACCCACAGCCTCCATATGCCCGTGCTGCTGTGAACCTAAAATATTCCCCGCGCCTCGTATCTCCAAATCGCGCATCGCAATGCGGAAGCCGGAACCGAACGCGGTAAATTCGCGTATGGCGGAAAGTCGCTTGGCGGCTACTTCTGTAATCGCTTTGCCGGTTTTGAAGGTAAAATAAGCGTATGCCCTGCGGGCCGAGCGCCCCACGCGCCCCCTCAACTGGTAAAGCTGCGCCAGCCCCATGCGGTCCGCGTCCTCGATAATCAGTGTATTGCAGTTTGGTACGTCAACCCCGGTTTCGATGATGGTTGTGCAGACCAAAATGTCGATCTCATGCTCCACGAGCTGCCGCCATACATCGCTGAGGGCCTCCTCGCCGATCCTCCCGTGGGCGGTTACAAT
>WRLS01000035.1 GCA_009776345.1 Oscillospiraceae bacterium
GGCGGGGTTATCCCGCCCGCATTGCACCGTAGGGTCGGGGATGGACCCCCGACCCTACGGTGCAATGCGGCATTGTAGGGTGCGGCTTCCATGCCGCACCGAAAATTACGCGAAATCAATCGGCGTGCCGGGTCGTCACGCCCTACAATACAATTTTAATGATTGTCCGGTAATTTTCGGGACGCCCGGTGTGCGTCCCCTACAGTGCGCGCCGTAGGATTTAGGAAACAAAAAAAGGGAAGAAACGAAATGTTTCTTCCCTTCCTAAAACCTCAATCCTGTTGAGCTTCGCTCAACTCCAGAGCCTGTCACTTGCGGAGCTGAAATTCCACTCGTCTGTACTTGCCCACATATCGGGGAAGTCGCGGTGAAGATGCTCGGCGATGACTTCATCCACGATGGAGTCAATGCCCAGCCCGGGCTTATCAGGCACCTGGATATAACCGTCTTTGATAAGAGGCTTCGGCAGGCCTGTGGTAACATCATCCCACCAAGGCACATCGTTGGAGTGGAACTCCAGCGCCAGCAGGTTTTCCGTTGCGGCTACGCTGTGTACAGCTGCCATGCAGGCGATAGGGCTTTCTGCCATATGCACAGCCATGGCAACGCCGTAATCCTGCGCCATGTCGCCGATTTTCTTATTCTCAAGGATGCCGCCGGAGGTCAGGATATCCGGGTGGATGACGGACACGCCGCCCGATTCAATAAGCGGCCGGAAGTTTTCTTTGAGATAGATATCCTCGCCCGTGCATATCGGGATTGTCGTGGAGCCGGAAAGCTTTACATAATGGTCGGTATATTGCCAGGGGAGAAGGTCCTCCAGCCAGGCGATGTTGTAGCCCTCGATACGCTGGGCAAGGCGGATGCACGTGCCGATGCCGATATGGCCGACATGGTCGATTGCAAGCGGGACTTCGTAGCCGATAACGCCGCGCACTTCCGCCAGGTAATTTTCCAGGATATCAAGGCCCTTGTCTGTGATTTGGATGCCGGTGAATGGATGGGCGATGTTGTAGTTGTCATAGGCGCGGTTGCGGTCATACATATCTTCCAGCGTCATCTCGCTTGCCTTTTTCTTCCGCCAGTTTTGGTTGCGGAACCTGCCGACAAAGCCAAGCGGGGCGGAAAGCGCGCCCGGCTCGTCATAAAGAAGCCCGATGCCAAGGTCCATTTTAAGGAAGGTAAAGCCTTTTTCCATGCGTTCTTTGAGCGCCGCGCCCATTTGTTTGCCTGTGTGCTTGCCGCCTACGTCTGTGTCGCAGTAGCAGCGGATGCTGCTGCGGAATTTGCCGCCGAGCATTTGATAAATCGGTACGCCGTAAGCTTTTCCCGCCAGGTCCCAGCAGGCGATCTCAATGGCGCATACACCGCCGCCTTGGCGCGCGTGGCCGCCGAACTGTTTGATGCGCCTGAAGATTTTATCGATTTCACAGGGGTTTTCGCCTAAAATGCGGCTTTTAAGCCTCAGCACTTCTTCGCGGGAGCCGCCGTCGCGCACTTCGCCGTAGCCGATTAGCCCCTGGTTTGTGTAAACCTTCACCAGCGTGCAGTGCATTGGCAGCCCCGCAACATCCGCCACGCGCACATCGGTGATGCGCAGGTCGGACGGCTTTGAGTTGGTGTTGACGTAGTTTAGGGTTTCGGTGTAGTCTTGTTTCATGTTAAGCCTTCTTTCTTAAAATTATATTTAAATAAAAATTAAATTTCCTCGCCGCAAACAGCGGGGTATTGCAAAGGGCAAGGAACGCCTCAGAGGGGCATCGCCAATACATTGGCGGGCAGTTATACCCGGATAGCGCGACGCTTTTTAAAGGCACGCGAAGCGGATGGGTCCAGCGTCACGCTGGTTAAATAGCTAAACCATCATGATCCCGCCGTCCGCGCGCAGGGCCGAGCCTGTAATAAAACGGCTTTCATCCGACGCGAGGAACGCCGCCATAAACCCGACCTCGGGCGGTGTGCCGACCTTGCCGGAAAGGAGGTGCCCATAAGGCATCTCGCGGACATTGGGGGGCCTGTTTGGCGGCCTGAAGAACGGCGCGCCGGATTTTACCCCGATATTTATCGCGCCTATTGTGATCGTGTTTGCCGTTACGCCCCACGCCGCAAGCTCAATCGCGGCTTCCCTGGCGAGCAGCAGGTTGGCGGCCTTTGACATTGTATACACGCTGTCGAAGCCGGTCGGCCGCTTTGAGTGGATTGAGCCGATGTTGATTATCCTGCCGCTCTTCGACTCCTTGAGCAGCGGGGCGGCATGGCGGATACAGCGTACATACGCGTCCGCGTTTATATTTATGATAGTGTCGTACTCTTCCTCGCTGTACTCCAAAATCCACTTGTTGTACTGGATCGCGGCGTTGTTGACAAGGATATCAAGCCCGCCGAAGTTTTCTTTGGCGGCGGCGATAAGCCGTATGACATCCTCCTCGTTGCCGACATTGCAGCCCACGTCGATTGCGGTGCCGCCCACTTCGCGGATCATCGCCATTGTCTTGTCCGCGGGGGCGTTGTTGTGCGTCACCACGACCTTTGCGCCCTCGGCCGCGAACCTTACGGCAATCCCCTGCCCGACCCCGGTTGCGGAGCCTGTTATGACAGCGATTTTCCCGGCAAGGTTCATGCCTGTCAAAACCTTTTGCGGTTCATCCTCCGTCTGCGGCGAGGCGTTGTTTTTCGCCGCCCACTCCGCCATACGGCGCATGACTTCCTCTTTGGACTGCTCCCATTCGTCATAGGTAAAGCGGTAGCCGTAGTGCAGCAGGAAGCCGCCGTCAAGCTGTATGCTCTGACCGTTTAAGAATGGGCAGCCATCGTCGGAGAGGAAAAGCGCAAGATTCGCCGCCTGCTCCCAATCGCCGAGGTCCCGCCCTTTGATTTTCAAGTCAACATGGTCATAAAGGCGCGATATATCGCTGGCGTAGGTTTCGGTGTCGCCCGCGATAGGGCCCATCTCGATTACATTCGCGCGCACACCATACGGGGAAAGGTCCAGCACAACTTCCTTGCACAGCAGCCCGACCATGGATTTTGCCATTGAATACGCAAAGGAGGAGCCGGAGGGCTTGCCCGCGTGAATAGAGCTGACATACACGATCGAGCCGCCGCCGTGGTCCTTCATGTAACCGCCCGCGGCCTGTGTGAGCATGAACGCGGTTTTCGCGTTGCGGTCCATGGCAAGCTTTACCTGTGCGTCTGTGCTTTCCTGAATGGAAAACTTTGTGACTTCGTTGTCGTTATGGATCAGCACATCAATCCCGCCGTGGTCGCGGACAACATCATCCACGAGCGCCCTTGCGCCCGCGCCCGTTGCCGTGTTATAAGAGTAAGCGCCGGCGCCTGCATCACGCTCTTCGGTGAAGTTCAAGGCAAGCACCGCGCCCTGCTCGGCGAATTTCTCGGCGAACACTTTACCCGAAGGCGCTGACGCGTCCGATATCAGCACGACCTTTCCTTTCAGCCCCCCCATCACGGACGCACCTGCGGCCCTGTGTCGGCGGATTTCGCGCGTTCGTGGGCGTCTGCCAGCTCGGTTTCCCAAGTGAGGTGGCTGTAGGGCTTGGCTTCGGGGTCCTTGCCGAACCAGTCGACGAAGTCCTCATACATTGGCACGGTCCAAGCCATGTCGATTTGCGCTGAATTGTATACGCCCTCGTCCAGGCGCTTGAAGCCGAAGATATCGCGCACATGGGACTTCTCGGCGCTTACAACGCAGATTTCAGCAAGATGCGGCGGGATGAACAGCACGCCCGCCATTGTGCCGAAAACAACATCGCCGGGGACGCAGACAGCGCCGCCCACACGGCACGGCGTGTTCAAACCAATCAAGGTAACATCCTGGATCCACATTGGGTCGGTGCCGCGGTAGTAGGTCTGGATACCCTGTATGTCAACCATCTGCTCCAGGTCGCGCACGCCGCCGTAAATTACCGCGCCGCCGTTTTTTGTGCGGTTGGCGATAGCTGTTGTAAGGTTGCCGCCCACAAATGTGCCGCCGAAGATTTTATCGAACATATCCACGACCGCGACGTCGCCGTCCACCAAAGACTCAACGACCCACTGGTTCATTGTGCCGTAGCGGTTTTCCTCTTTTAAACCGATGTCCATCAGCGACCCGTGAAGGTCGGGGCGCATTGGGACCATTGTGCCTGTAACAGCGCGGCCGACCAGCTTCAGCCCGGGGTGCGTGATTTTCATATCGCCCAGGAACTGGTACTTGTAGCCGTTTTGCCACAGCGGGATATGCGCCTCCTCTATTGTAAGGTTGCGCAGACGGTTAAGTATGTCGTCGGATACCTTTGGGCGTCCGTCCGGGAAGCGTTCGCCCTCCCAGGACTTGGTGATGCGGATAATGTCTTCTCGCGCGCCGAATCTCATTTTTTGACCTCCATTTTTTCAGATCGTAAGAGTATTACTAACAGCAAAGCTGTTGTAAATCAACCCATTTGCGCTCCTGCGCGGAAACAAGCACGGCATCGGCCGCAAGCTGTGCGCGGTGGCCGTCCTCTAAATCAGCGGCAAGCCCGTCGCCTTTGCGGCTTAAGATATCCGCGAAGCTTTGCGCTTGATCGGCAAAATATTGCCGCGGTACAGGCAGCCTTGTGAATGTATGGGTATCGCGCTGGGGCTCGCCGATGCAGACCTCGATTGAATTCACGCCGGGTTCCTCGTCGAGTTTGTAGACAAGCGCGCCCTTGCTGCCGTAAATTTCCAGCCGCTGGTAGTTGCCCCGCCCGAAAGCCAGCCGGGATATCAAAAAGCTCGCGCAGATGCCGCCTTCCATATCCGCGAAATAATTGGCAAGGTCGTCCACGTCTACTTTGCCTACACCGCCGCCGTCGAGCCTGCGCTCTTTCAAAACAGTGGCTGTTTGGCCGCAGACGGACAGGTATTCTTTGCCGGTGATAAAGCGGATTAAATCAATGCCATGTGTGCCGAGGTCGCCCAGCGCGCCTGACCCGGACACGGATTTTTGGAACCGCCAGCGCATGGGTACATCCAGTTCCGGGTTTGCCCACGCCTGGAAATACTGCATATCAATTTGGTATATATCGCCGAGCTGGCCGCTTTGGACGATTGCGCGGGCGAAACGCGCCGCTTCTTTAAAGCGGTAGGAGAAGCAGACCATGTGCGGCAGGTTTTTTTCCTTGACGGCTTTTAGCAGCACCGCCGATTCCTTGGCGTCCAGCCCTATCGGCTTTTCCAAAGAAAAGGGCTTGCCCGCCGCAACTGCCTCCCACGCGATTTTCACATGGGAATCGTTGGGGGTGGTTATATCCACCGCGTCTACATCGGGGCAGGAAATCAGCTTTCGGTAGTCGGTAAAGCAGTGGGCTTCGTCAATGCCCCACTTCTGCGCCGTTTGCTTTAAGGCGTCCCCGTCGATATCACAGAGCGCGGCAAGCTCCAAATCCGGGCAGGCGGCGATGCCGGGGAGATGCACGCCGTTTGCGATACCGCCTGTGCCGACAAGGCCGATACGGTGTTTTTTCATAACTTGGCCCATCCTTTTATTTTTTTCTTGAAAAAGGAAATATAAAGTGTATAATATACTAAACACACATTATCATACAAGCTGTTTGCTTGTCAATAGTGCTGGGGGATGGGGGAGTTTTTGTGGAGAAGAAAATTCTGAAATACGGCATGGTCGGGGGCAGTTTAAGCTCTTTTATCGGCAATGTACACCGCATCGCGTATAACTTCGAGCGTGATGTACAGCTTGCCGCGGGGTGCTTCAGCAGCGATCCCGATAAGAGCCGCGAAACGGGCAAAGCTTACGGGCTTGACGGCAGCAGGGTTTACGACAGCTTTGAGGAGATGGCGCGCCTTGAAAGCCGGCGGGCGGACCGCATAGACTTTGTGGACATAAACACGCCGAACAATGTCCACTACGAAATCGTGAAGGCGTTTTTGAGCTACGGTTTCAACATCGTATGCGAAAAGCCGCTTTGCCTTGAGCTTGACCAGGCCGCGGAGCTGGAAGCCCTTGCGGCGGAAAAAGGCGTGCTGTTCGCGGTCACATACGCGTACAGCGGCTATGCGATGCCTAAATTCGCAAAGCAGCTAATCGCGCAGGGCAAAATCGGCAGGATTTTCAATGTGCGCGCCGAGTATTTGCAGGACTGGCTTCTGGGGCAGATCGGCGAGGACGGCGGAAGTGAGGGGCTTCTAAGCGCGTGGCGCGTGGACCCGGCGCTGGCGGGGCGTTCCAACTGCGTGGGCGATATCGGCACGCACATCGAAAGCATGGTAAACTACATGACCGGGCTGGAGCTAAAGCGCGTACAGGCAAGGATCAGCCGCTTCGGGCATCCGCTTGACCTGGACGCGAACATACAGGTGGAGTTCACAAACGGCGCGTATGGCCAGTACACCTGCTCCCAGGTCAGCTCGGGCTACTGCAACGCGCTGAAAGTACGCATCTTCGGCACAAACGGCGCGATCGAATGGGATCAGGAAGCGCCGGACGCATTGCGCGTTACGATTAAGGGCCAGCCAACGCAAGTATACCAGCGCGGCACCGACCATGTCTACGGGCGTGCCGCTCAGCTTAGCCGCATCCCGAGCGGCCATCCCGAGGGGTATTATGTTGCGTACGCGAATTTCCTCAAGATTGTCCTGGACGCGCTCAGAAAGAAATTGGCGGGCGAGAAGTTGACCGAGGAAGATATGGATTTCCCCGGAATCCGGGAGGGCGCGATGGGTACGCGGTTTGTACACGCGGTAATCGAAAGTGGCGACAACGATTCCAAATGGGTGGAAGTGTAAATTTGTGAGGTGAAAATCATGCTTTTCGATTCAACGACGCTAATAATCGGCGCGATAATCGCGCTGGTCTGCATTGCCGTGGGGATTGTCCTGCTGTCCGCAAGCCACGACTACCTTAAAACCAACGCCTTCTTCAACGGCGGAAAACACAGGAAGGGGGCGGCGCTGATCATCTACCGGTTTTCCGGGGCGCAGATGGTGGCTATGGGGACGCTGCTTTTACTCGCCGCCGCCGGTTTCGGGCTTGGCGCCGCGTGGCTTGCGTGGCCGTCGCTGGTTATCGTGATGGTCCTGCCGATGATATGCTCGTCCTATATGAAAAGGAGCAAACGCTTTAAATGATGTGAAAGATGCACAAAATAATCGCGGTTACATTCCGCATGATTGGTCAAAACGCAGAAAATTACCGTTTTCAATCCAAAAATCATATTTTTCTTGCAACCAATGACAAAATGTGTTAAAATGTTCCTTGCGTGACTGCACAAGATATGCGATGAAGCAGGAGGTTGCCGCGTTACAGCGGGGAATTTCTGTGGAGTATGTCCGATTTTAAACCGGGCGACTTTTCATAAGCAGGCAATGCCGCGCGTCAGTGCGGCGCACAGTGACCGCTTTGCCTTATTTAGGGAAGTTCAAATGCTTTTCAGTTCTGATTAGCAGCCGGATAAACTCAATTGTAGTTTAGCCGGATTTCTTTTCGGTCAAGCAGTGGGACACCCGGCAGCGTGGCAATACACAAGGCAAAAAATATCGCGGTACAAAGCGGGTTTGCGCCGGCCGGCTTATGAAGATCACTCGCCGGAAAATATTCATGGAGGCGATGTTAAGTGGCAGTCAAGGAAAAAGTAAGGATCAGGCTAAAGGGCTACGACCCCACGCTGGTGGACGCAAGCTGCGTGAAAATCGTAGAGGCCGCCAAGCGCACGGGCGCGCGGGTATCCGGGCCAATACCGCTGCCCACGCAGAAGGAGATCGTCACCATCCTGCGCGCGGTACACAAATACAAGGACAGCCGCGAGCAGTTTGAAATGCGCACACACAAGCGCCTTATCGACATCCTGCGCCCGTCCGGCAAAACAATGGAGGCGCTTACGACCCTGGAGCTGCCCGCCGGCGTTGAGGTTGAAATAAAAGTTTAACCTTAACACTGCGCCGCTAGGTCAAGTTGGCGAAAAGACCAACCAATAACCTTAGGAGGAAGAAAAAATCATGCAAAAATGTATCTTAGGCAAAAAGATCGGCATGACGCAGATTTTTGACGAGAATGGCAAGTTCGTGCCCGTAACCGTCGTGGAAGCCGGGCCATGCGTCGTAACCCAGAGGAAGACCGCCGAAAACGACGGCTACGAGGCTGTGCAGATCGGTTTTGGGGACGCCACGGAAAAATCGCTCAACAAGCCGCTCGTCGGCCACCTGCGCAAGTCCGACCTGCCCCTGAAGCGCCACCTGCGCGAATTCCGCCTTGACGACTGCTCCGCCCTTAATGTCGGCGACATCATCAAGCCCGACACATTTTCTGTCGGCGATATAGTAGATGTATGCGGCACATCAAAGGGCAAGGGCTTCGCGGGCAACGTAAAAAGGTTCGGCACACATATGCAGAAAAGGTCCCACGGCGGCGGCCCGATCCACCGCCACCCCGGCTCCCTCGGTTCGGTTTCTACGCCGTCCCGCGTCATGAAGGGCAAAAAGCTGCCCGGGCATATGGGCGTGGAGCGCGTAACAGTACAGAACCTGAGCATTGTAAAGATTGACACGGAAAATAACCTTATCGCGGTGAGGGGCGCGATACCCGGTCCAAGGGGTGGGCTTGTCGCCATCACAGACGCGGTCAAGAAATAAGGGAGGAGGAACGCAATATGCCAAAAGTTACCGTATTCGATATGGCGGGTAAAAATGTTGGCGAAATGGAGCTTTCCGACTCCGTCTTCGCAATAAAGCCAAACACTGCCGCCATGCACGCAATGGTTATAAGCTACCTGGCAAACAGGCGCCAGGGCACACAGTCCACACTGACCCGCGCCGAAGTAAGGGGCGGCGGACGCAAACCGTGGCGGCAAAAAGGCACCGGCCACGCCCGCCAAGGCTCGACCAGGGCACCGCATTGGAGGCACGGCGGCGTAGCGCTCGGCCCAAAGCCCAGGAGCTACCGCTTCTCCCTAAACAAGAAATACCGCAGGCTCGCGATTAAATCCGCATTTTCCTCAAAGGTCGCGGGCGGGGAGTTTATCATTGTAGACAATATCACAACGGACGAGTTTAAGACAAAAAATATGATTGCCATGCTTACCGCACTTAACGCCGAGGGCAAGGCACTGATCGTCACACCGGCGGCCGATATAAAAGTGATAAAAAGCGCGGCGAACATCCCCGGTGTCAAAACCTCCGGCGTAAACGCGCTGAGCGTGTATGATATCTTAAACTGCGGCAAGCTTGTCATCGCGAAAGAAGCCGTGCAAAAACTCGAGGAGGTGTATGCGCAATGACCAAGACCCCGCAGGACATTATCCTCGCCCCGATCATCACGGAGCGCAGTATGGAGATAATTGAGCTGCGCAAGTACACCTTTAGAGTTGCAAAGGGCGCAGGGAAAATTGAAATCGGCAAAGCTGTAGAGGCGCTTTTCCCCGGCACCAAAGTCCAAGACGTAAACACGATGAACGTAAGGGGCAGGCTGAGGAGGCGCGGCAGGGACACAGGCTACACCGCAAGCTGGAAAAAGGCCATCGTCACGTTAAAGGAAGGCTCCAAGGGCATAGAGTTCTTCGAGTCGATGCTGTAATAGTGTAATAGTAAGAAGCTGTGTTCATAGCTCAAAGACCGTAACAGCGGCGAATTTACCGCCGTACCGCGTTAAATTTCCTTGGAATACATGGAGTATTCCTGCGAAAATTTGCCTTGTCCGGCAAAAAATCCGCTCGCCGTTACGGCACATTTCGCTTATGAACACAACTTCTAATTGAGGAGTGAAAACCCACCATGGCAATGAAGACATTCAAGCCGACAACCCCCGCGCGCCGGCAGATGACGGTCATCAGCTACGCAGGGCTTTCAAAGGCAGAGCCGGAGAAAAGCCTGCTGCGCCCGCTTAAAAAGACCGCAGGGCGCAATAGCTATGGGCGCATCACCGTGCGGCACCGCGGCGGCGGCAACCGCAGGAAATACCGCATAATCGATTTCAAGCGCGCCAAGCACGGCATGGGCGCGGAGGTGCTGACGCTGGAGTACGACCCCAACCGTACCGCAAACATCGCCCTGGTACAGTATGAGGACGGCGAAAAGCGCTATATCATCGCCCCGGTCGGCATCTCCGTTGGCGATAAAATTATTTCGGGGCCGGGGGCGGACATCAAGCCGGGCAACGCGCTCCCCATGATAAACATCCCCGTAGGCACATTTATCCACAACATTGAGCTGTACCCCGGCAAAGGCGCGCAGCTTGCCCGCTCCGCCGGCACACAGGCACAGCTTATGGCAAAGGAAGGCAAGTACGCGCTGATAAGGCTCCCGTCCGGTGAGCTGCGCAACGTGCTTGTAAACTGCATGGCGACAATCGGGCAGGTCAGCAACCCCGACTACGAGAACATGACAATCGGCAAGGCTGGGCGCAAACGCCATATGGGCATACGCCCGACTGTCCGCGGGTCGGTCATGAACCCGGTGGACCACCCGCACGGCGGCGGTGAAGGCCGCAGCCCGATCGGGCGGCCGGGACCGGTGACACCGTGGGGCAAACCCGCACTCGGGCACAAGACAAGGGCTAAAAAGCACCGCTCCGATAAATTCATCGTAAAACGCAGGGGCCAAAAATAAGGCGGGAGGAGTATGACCTAAATGGGTAGAAGCGTAAAAAAAGGGCCGTTTGTCCAGCCCAGGCTGCTAAAGCGCGTGCAGGAAATGAACGACTCCGGGGACAAGAAGGTCATCCGCACCTGGAGCCGGGCCTCGACGATCTTTCCTGATTTTGTGGGGCACACCTTCGCCGTGCATGACGGGCGCAAGCACGTGCCTGTCTATGTGACCGAGGATATGGTCGGGCATAAGCTGGGCGAGTTCGCGCCCACCCGCACATACCGCGGCCACGCCGGATCCAAGAAAACCAGGTAGGGGAGGATCATAAAATGGAAGCGAGAGCAAGCGTGAAATATCTGCGCATATCCCCCCGAAAGGTCGGCATTGTGCTGGACCTGATCCGCGGGAAGGACCTGAAAAAAGCGCAGGCAATACTGAAGTATACACCAAAGGCCGCCTGTGAGCCGCTGCTGAAGCTGGTAAACTCGGCCGCCGCCAACGCGGAGAACAACCACGACATGGACCCCGGCGCGCTGTATGTAGCGGAGTGCCATGTCGGCCCCGGGCCGACGCTCAAGCGGATACGGCCCGTGTCAAAGGGCAGGGCGCACAGGATCGAAAAGAGGACATCGCATATCACCATGGTGCTTAAAGAGCGCGACGAAGACTAGGAAAGGGAGGCTGTCAATTAAATGGGACAAAAAGTTAACCCCCACGGCTTGCGCGTAGGCGTAATAAAAAATTGGGACTCCCGCTGGTTCGCTAGGGACGAAAACTTCGGCGATACGCTGGTGGAGGACTACAACATCCGCAAGTTCCTTAAAAAGAAGCTCTACGACGCGGGCATCCCAAAGATTGAGATTGAGCGGGACGCAACAAAGGCGAGGATACACATCCACTGCGCGCGCCCGGGCATCGTCATCGGCAAGGGCGGGCAGGAGATCGAAAAGACCCGCAAGGCCTGTGAGGAAATCGTAAACAAAAACCGCGCGGAGAAGCTGGCCGTCTATGTAAATGTGGTAGAGGTCAAGCAGATCGACAAGAACGCACAGCTCGTGGCGGAGAACATCGCCCAGCAGCTGGAAAACCGCGTGTCCTTCCGCCGCGCGATGAAACAGGCAATCGGCCGTGCCATGCGCTTCGGCTCCAAGGGCATCAAGGTGCAGGTCTCCGGGCGGCTCGGCGGTGCGGAAATCGCGCGTACCGAGCATTACCACGAGGGTACAATCCCCCTGCAGACGCTCCGTGCGGATATCGACTACGGTTTTGCCGAAGCCGCGACGACCTACGGGCGCATCGGCGTGAAGGTCTGGATCTACTCCGGCGAAGTTTTGCACGAGGTAAAACGCTCCGAACCGCGCGCAATGGACCCCAAAGCTATGCGTGACCCGCGCCCGCCAAGGCGCGACAGGGGGCCGCGGCGTGATTTCGGGCGCGACGGCGGGAACCGCGGGCCGCGCCAAGATATGCGCGGTGCGGGCGGCCCAAGGCCGTACAGCAGCAATGCCCCAAGGGAAGGAGGCGGCAGGTAATGCTTCTGCCCAAGAGAGTAAAGTACCGCCGTCAGCAGCGCGGGCGCATGAAGGGCCGCGCTATACGCGGCAGCACGATAACCTACGGCGATTTCGGTTTGCAGGCGATGGAGCCTTCCTGGATCACATCCAACCAGATCGAATCCGCGCGTATCGCAATGACCCGCCATATCCGCCGCGGCGGACAAGTATGGATCAAGATTTTCCCGGATAAGCCAGTTACCTCAAAGCCCGCCGAGACCCGCATGGGCTCCGGCAAGGGCGCGCCCGACCACTGGGTGGCAGTAGTAAAGCCCGGGCGCGTGATGTTCGAGATCGGCGGCGTAAGCGAAGAGCTTGCGCGCGAGGCTATGCGCCTTGCGATGCACAAGCTGCCAATCAGGTGCAAGTTTATCAGGAAGGAACAGGAGGCGGGGACGGATGAAAGCCAATGAGATCAGGGAACTGTCCGACGCGGAGCTGGCCGAGAAGATAAAGGACCTGAAAGCCGAGCTGTTCAATCTCCGGTTCCAGCACGCCATAAACCAGCTTGAAAACCCCATGCGCCTTCAAGTTGTAAAGAAGGACATCGCAAGGGTGAAAACAATCCAAAAACAGCGCGAAACCGCCGCTGTGAAGCGGTAAGGGGGGAGGAAGGCATGAGCGAGAGGAACCTTAGGAAAACCAGGGTCGGCATGGTAGTCAGCGATAAGATGGACAAGACCGTAGTCGTGGCGATTGCCGACAGGATACGCCACCCCCTCTACAAAAAAATCATCAAGCGCACTGTCCGCTACAAGGCCCACGACGAGAAAAACGAATGCGGCGTAGGCGACCGTGTAGAAATCATGGAGACCCGCAAGCTGTCCAAAAACAAAAATTGGAGAGTCTGCAAGATCCTCGAAAAAGCGAAATAAGCTGATAATTAAGATTGTTCATTTGTTAATTGGCGTTTGAATGGAGGTACGGCTTAACGTGATCCAAATGCAGTCCTATCTTAAAATCGCGGACAACACCGGCGCGAAGGAAATCATGTGTATCCGCGTGCTGGGCGGCTCCCGCAGGAAGTACGCCAACATCGGCGATGTCATCGTTGCCACTGTCAAGAAGGCGGCCCCCGGCTCCAACGTAAAAAAAGGCGAGATAGTAAAGGCCGTCATTGTCCGCTCGGCCAAGGGCCTGCGCAGGGACGACGGCACATACATCCGCTTCGACGACAACGCCGCCGTCATCATCCGCGATGACAAAAACCCGCGCGGCACACGCATCTTCGGCCCCGTGGCAAGGGAGCTGCGCGAAAAAGAATATGTCAGGATCCTCAGCCTGGCGCCG
Source organism: Oscillospiraceae bacterium (assembly GCA_009776345.1). Lineage (GTDB taxonomy): Bacteria > Bacillota > Clostridia > Oscillospirales > Ruminococcaceae > WRAV01. The sequence continues at coordinate 13,401 of WRLS01000035.1, forward strand.
GAAGTATTATAGGGAGGTGTCGCATATGAATAAAGTACACGTCAGGACCGGCGACACCGTCGTGGTGCTGTCGGGCAAAGACAAGGGCAAAACCGGCAAAGTCTTAGAGGTCAGCCCAAAGGAGGGCAAGGTCATCGTTGAGGGCGTCAACATGGTCACAAAGCACGTCAAGCCGCGGCGGCAGGGCCAGCCGGGGGGGATCGTAAAGGCGGAGGGCGCCATGTACGCCTCCAAGGTACAGCTCGTGGACCCGACAACGGGCAAGGGCACCAGGGTCGGCCGCAGGTTTGTGGGCGAAGGCACGCAGCGCAGGAAAATACGCATCTCTAAAAAGAGCGGCGAAGAAGTTTAAAGGGGGGAAGCATAATGGCAAGGCTCAAAGTTTTCTACAGCACGGAAGTCGCACCGGCAATGATGAAGAAATTCAACTACAAAAGCGTTATGCAGATCCCCAAGCTCGATAAAGTCGTAATCAATGTGGCGTGCGGCGAGGCCAGGGACAACCAAAAAATCGTCGAGGCCATCATCGAGGACCTGGGCAGGATCACCGGCCAAAAGGCCGTAATCTGCAAGGCGAAAAAATCCGTGGCGAACTTCAAGCTCAGGGAAGGCATGACAATCGGCGCGAAGGTAACACTGCGCGGCGAGCGGATGTACGAATTCACCGACAGGCTGTTTAACGTGGCGCTCCCCCGTGTGCGCGACTTCCGCGGCATATCGCAAAGTGGTTTCGACGGCAGGGGCAACTACAGCTTCGGCCTGCGCGACCAGCTCATCTTCCCCGAGATAGACTACGACAAGATCGACAAGGTCCGGGGCATGGATATCAGCTTTGTCACCACCGCAAAATCAGACGAAGAGAGCAGAGAGCTCCTCACTTTGATGGGCGCTCCGTTCGCGCAGTAAGGAGGGAAACCTGTGGCAAAAAAATCAATGATCGCAAAACAGCAGCGCCCCGCAAAATTTACAAGCCGCGCATATAACCGCTGCAAAATCTGCGGCCGCCCGCACGCGTACCTGCGCAAGTACGGCGTGTGCCGCATATGCTTCAGGGAACTCGCCTACAAAGGCCAGATCCCCGGCGTAAGAAAAGCCAGTTGG
>WRLS01000036.1 GCA_009776345.1 Oscillospiraceae bacterium
CGGAAGACTATATATGTAAGCCACTTCGCAAAAATATAAAAGCGCAATTTGCATCACAATCCTTAATATTGCATACTGTCCCGTATTATTTGCAAAACCGCCGCCACGGATTTTTCAAGCTCAAACCCCGTGGTGTCAAGCAGCACGGCATCCTCCGCCCTGCGAAGCGGCGCGGTAGAACGGTTTTCGTCCTGCGCGTCGCGTCCGCGTATGTCCTGCAGGATCTTATTATAGCTTACCGCTTCGCCTTTTGCAATATGTTCTTCATAACGGCGGCGGGCGCGTTCCTCCGGCGCGGCGGTCAGAAATATTTTGACCCGCGCTTCCGGCAGTACAACCGTGCCGATATCCCTTCCGTCCATCACAACGCTGTGGCGTTTTGCCATATCCCGCTGCAGGTCAAGCAAAAACGCGCGGACCTGCGGCATTGCGGAAACATCAGACGCCGCCATGCCCATTTCCGGGCGGCGGATCTCCGCGCTGACATCCTCGCCGTTCAGATATATGCGCTGCCCGCCGTTTTCGTAGCCAAGCGTGATTTTTATCCCGCTCAGCAAACCGGCAAGCGCGGCGGGATCCTTTGTTCCAACCCCGGAGCGCAAAGCGTGAAGCCCCACCGCCCTGTACATCGCCCCGGTATCAACGTAAATACAGCCGAGCGCCTTTGCCGCCGCCTTTGCTATAGTGCTTTTGCCCGCGCCCGCAGGCCCATCGATTGCGATTGCTGTTATTTCAGGCATTGCGGTGTCCCCCTAATCATTTAAATGCATGGCCGCCAGATACCCCGTACTGAACGCGATCTGTAAATTAAAGCCGCCGGTGTACGCGTCCACATCCAGCACCTCCCCGGCAAAGGACAGTCCGCCCACAAGCTTTGACTGCATCGTGGCGGGGTTTATCTCACGGACGTCTACACCGCCGGAGGTCACGACGGCTTCCTCAATCGGGCGGAACGCCTTTGGCGTGACCGTAAGGTTTTTGAGAAGCGCGGTAAACCCCCGTCGCTGTTCTTTTGTAATTTGATGGACCTTTGTCCCCGCCCCGATCCCGGAAAGCTTTACCGCCGCGGGGATTAGTTTTCTCGGTAGGAGCGCCCCTAACGCGTTTATGAAATCGCGGCTTTGATTGGCGGCAAAATCCCGCAACAGGCGCGCGTCAAGCTGTTCTGCGGCAAGCCCGGGCTTTAAGTCTATAACAAGCCGGTACTGCCCTATCCCGCCGCGCATATGTGCGGACGCGCTCAGCACAAGCGGCCCCGATACGCCGAAATGCGTGAACAGCAGTTCCCCAAGCTCACTGAACAGCGGCTTCTTTTTGCCTTCCTTGTAAAGGGAGAGCGTCACATTTTTTATTGTCAAGCCCATCAGCTCTTTGCACCAAGGCTCGTTTGATATAATCGGCACCAAGGACGGGCGCAGCTCCGTGACGGTATGCCCTGCCTGCGCGGCGAAACGGTAGCCGTCGCCGGTTGAGCCGGTCAGCGGATAGCTCGCGCCGCCTGTCGCAACTACTACAGACTTCGCATAAACCTGCCCGCCGCCGGTTTCAACCCCGCAAATTTTCCCGTCACTTATCATAAGCCCGGTACAATTGCAGTGACGGGTTTCCGCGCCGCTTTCCGCCGCGAAGCGCACAAGCGCGTCCACGATGTCGGCTGATTTATCCGAAACGGGGAAAACCCTGTTCCCTCGCTCGGTTTTCAGCGGGACGCCCAGCCTTTCAAACAGCGCGATTGTGTCCGCACTGCCGAACGCCGTATACGCGCTGTAGAGGAAGCGCCCGTTTTTTGTCACGGCGCGGATAAACTCATCCCTACTACAGTTGTTGGTCACGTTACAGCGGCCCTTCCCGGTGATCATAAGCTTCCTGCCCGGGCGCCCCATCTTTTCAATCAACAGAACTTTTTTGCCCCTGCCCGCCGCAAATCCCGCGCAGAGCAGGCCGGCGGCGCCGCCGCCGATTATAGCTGTGTCATATATCATATATCGCAGCCCCCGCCGACTTTATTTCTGCATTTTGCAATCTCACGGCAAACGTGTGAAAAAACACACAAAACCTGTAGGGGACGCACACCCGGGCGTCCCGAAATTACCTCAACGTTATATTCGATGCATCGTAAGGGCGGCAACCTGCCGCCCGCATTATACGGCACAACACATTAATTTGCCGGCGGCAATCCTCCGAACAATTGTTTCACGTGAAACAATTTTTATGTAGGGTCGGGGTTCCATCCCCGACCGATAATATCCGGTTGCCTGTAAACGGGCGGGCACACAGGCCCGCCCCTACGGCGTTTCGCGCAGGTTTCAGGTTTCAGGAAAAGGACGGTACGACAAATTTCTTACCTTCCTAAATCCTCATTCCTAAAACCTAAATCCTGCCGCAGGCCGTAGGGGACGGCGTCCTCGACGTCCCGAAATTACCGGACAATCATCTTTTCCATATCTGCTTACGGTAGCGGTAAACATTACCGCCGCCGTTGCCGATATACTGCATTTTCTCCCAGCCCCGCGCGGCAAGCTCATCATGTTTTTCTTCGCCAACCCTGCCATCGCTTTGGGGAGTATCATCTCCCGGGCAACCGAGCAGCCATCCGCCGGGTTTGCACACTCGTGTAAACTCAGCTAACTCCGCATCCCAATCCTCGCCAAAAACATGGCCGGACATCACTACATCAAATGTGCAGTCCGGGAACGGCAGCTCTGTAACAATTCCGTCCAGTACGCGGACATTTTTAATGCCTTCCCGAGCGATTTTGTCACGCATAAATTCACGCATCGTCCCAACAGGCTCGCTCGCGTAAACCCACGCGGCTTTTTCGGCGGCGGCGAAAGTTAATCGGCCCGACCCCGCACCGACATCCAACACGGTTTTACCCGTCAAATCCGCAAGGCTAAACAAACGCCCTTTGTCCCAGCCGCGAATAAAGTCACAATTTACCGCCATTTTTTCCGGCGTTGTGTAAATAGTGAAGTCTTCAACGCTTATTAGGGCATAAACCTCCGCCTTGCGTATTTCATCTGCATCCGTCAGCGTCGGCGCGGCATTCGTTATTTCATCAATCAATGCCGCACACTCCGGGCAGCGCCGCTTGAAATACCACGCAACCGCAGGGTTCGCGTTCAGCGCGACGCCCATGCTGCGCTTCCACTCATCTTTTTCATTGCGCCAGCCGCCCATTTTCATCATCAAGCGAATCTGAAACCGCTCTAAGAGCAGAAAACTGTTGAAGGAATAATCCTCCGGGTTAATCCAACCGAGTGCCATAAAAATCCTCCTAATTTGCAGGAGGGCTAAATCAGCGCGTTCCTCAGAACGCGTTGTCACTCCTCCCGTTTGTGGTGGTGATGCTGTTCAATGTGTTTTTCATATCATTCAGTCCTTTCGGTTTGATATAGATCAGAATAGTACACGCTAAAAAGCGGGCGGGCATGGAAGCCCGCCCCTGCGACGAAACCGCCGCTACAGCGAATAATCCCCTTCGCGCCCTGGATGGTCGAAAACAATGTTGACGCCTTTTTTGGGCTTGTTGAGGTATTTTGCGACCTCGCGGAAAATCTCAAAGTAATTTCCGTACACGCCGCCTACATGGTGGATGTATGGGCCGAGGACAAGCTTCTCCTCCCAGCGCTTCCAATCGTCCACCTCAAGCCAGACATATGTGCCGGTTGTGCCGGGGCCTTCACAGGATTTGCCCTCACCGCAGAAGAAGTAGTAATCGCCGTCCAGCTCATCCATGCGGAACATGGTGATCGGGCCGGATTTAAGCTCCCAATGCGCTTCGTAGAACGTCCCGCGCGGCGAAACGACTTTTTTATACTCGGGCTTGACATCCTTGCGGGCAAGGCTCCACGCGAATGGGCCGCCGTGCCAGATAAGCTCGGAGTTGTCGTTTGTCGGGTGGCGGTAGGTCCAGTCGGCAAGGAAGGGCGATTCATCGCCTAAAGATACGGCTTGGCAGAGAAGCGCGGAAATAGCGCCCCAAACGTCGCACTCACAGGCGGTCGGAAGGCCGCGGTCGGCAAGCTCGCCCTCAATAGCGCAGGCGGAACCCCTAAGCCCAAGCGCACCGCGAACCCCGCCGCAGTCAAAGGCGGCGCATTTACAGTCATTTTCCTTCATGAGCTGCTCAATTGCAAGCGTCCCGGCGGCAACCCCGGCGACATAGCTGTCGTCCTCAAGCGCGGAGCAGTCTATCCTGCTTTTGAGATCGGCAATATAGTCGGTCAGCTCTTTGCCGTTCTCCTCTTTGATTTGAGCCGCGCGGTTGCCAATCGCCGCAAGCCCGATCGGCTTTACGGAAATATTAAAGTTTTGGATCAGCGCAAGCTGGTTGTGGAATACGCTGTAGAACCCGGCGGGGCGGTCGCCGATTTCCGCTACATTAAGGTTGCGCACAGCTTTCAGTGCCGCGGCGACGCGGACGAATTTTTCAAACCCGCGCACGAAATCGGGGCTGTCCGCCTCGCAGTTCCAAATATAGCTGAAGGACACGCCGTAATTCCGCAAAACCTTGGCGGCGGCGAAGATCCCGCATTGGGTTTCCTTCTCGCGGCGCTCGTATGTAGACAGCTTGTCGCGGGAGCCCCAGATCAGCACAGGGAGGTTGAACGCCTTTGCTACGCCGGTTACGCAGTATTCCTCGCCGAAATCGCAGAACGGGAAGAACAGGGCGTCTACCTTGGCGGCGGTGAATTTGTCGACTACCTTGGGGATATCCGTAAGGTACGACCCCATGCCTTGCTCGCAGATGTCGTCTACATCCACGAATTCGACATAATCCGGCATCTGCGCGCGTATAATCGGCATGATGATATCATACTCCGCGCGTGCCGTCTGCCAGTTGAAAACGATGCGCTTAGTTGGCATCAAACCGATTTTGATCTTTTCCTTTTTCATTCGCCTTCCCCTTTTTGCCGTTATCGGCTGTTAATATAAATCTTACATATAATATATCATTTATAGATAGAAAAAACAATAGAAAAAACTTTTTACCGCTCATACAAATACGCGCCTGTTGCTTTTTTACCGTGCTTTGATATAATATAGTACATACAGCAAAACGGAAGGTGGATGCAAATGCGCGAACCAATCGGCAAGTATTTCAAGGTCGGCATAATCGAATTTATGGCGTATCCCGCCGGTCTGCGGGGGGAGGACGCGGATATTTTAGAACGTGTCAAGAGGATCGCCTATGACGATTACTTCGATACGGTGGAGCTTACTTGGATAAAAGACAGCGATGCGCGGGAAAAGACCGCAAAGCTCCTGGATACGGCAAAGATGACGGTATGCTACGGCGCGCAGCCGCGCCTGCTCACAACAAGGCTGAACCCGAACCACACCGACGAGGCGGAGCGCGAAAAAGCACAGGCGACGCTGATGGAGGCGATAGACGAAGCATATTTGCTTGGTGCGAAGGGCATCGCGTTTTTATCCGGCAAATGGGACGAAAAGACGAAAGCTTTTGCGTATTCCCAGCTTCTCAAAACCACGCGCAATCTGTGCGGGTACGCCAAAACAAAGGGCATGATGATAGAGCTTGAAGTTTTTGACTACGACATCGCGAAGGCATCGCTGATCGGGGCGGCGCCGCTTGCGGCAAGGTTCGCGGCGGACGTGCGCGAAACCCACAGCAATTTCGGCTTGCTTATCGACCTCAGCCACATCCCGATGACCTACGAAACCCCGGAATTTACCGTGCGCACATTGCGCCCGTATCTCACGCATTTCCACATCGGCAATACTGTTTGCACGGACCCGTCCGCCGTCGGCTACGGTGATGAGCATCAGCGGTTCGGTTTCCCCGGCGGCAGCAACGATGTGCCGGAGCTTCTGGCTTTCCTGCGCGCGCTCAAAAATGAAGGCTTCTTTAACGCGGACGACCCCTATGTGCTGTCGTTTGAGGTAAAGCCCTGGCAGGATGAGGACCCCGAAGCCGTAATCGTAAATGCAAAACGCACACTAAACCGCGCCTGGGCGCTTTTGGAGGACTGAAAATGAAAATAGTCGTGCTTGACGGATACACGGAAAACCCCGGCGATTTAAGCTGGGAGGGTTTTGAATCCCTTGGCGAGCTGACGGTTTATGACCGCACGCCCGCAAACGAAGTTGCACAGCGAATCGGCGGCGCGGGTGCCGTCATCACAAATAAAACTCCCGTCACCGCCGAAACAATGGATGCTTGCCCCGGCATAAAATACATAGGCGTGCTGGCTACCGGCTACAATATTGTAGATGTTGCAGCCGCAAGGGAGCGCGGCATACCCGTAACAAATGTCCCGGCATACGGAACGGCGGCGGTGGGGCAATTCGCAATTGCGCTGCTGCTGGAAATCTGCCACCATATCGGCCACCACGCCGATGCGGTAAAAGCCGGCAGATGGGAAAGCTGCCCGGATTACTGCTTCTGGGATTATCCGCTGATTGAGCTTGCGGGCAAAACAATGGGGATTATCGGATTCGGCAGGATCGGGCAAAGCGCGGGGGCCACGGCAAAAGCGCTTGGTATGCGCGTTATCGCATACGACACGCAGGAAACCGAAAGCGGCAGGGAAATCGGGGAGTATGTCACGCTCGATGAGCTTCTCGAAAGCTCCGATGTCATATCTTTGCATTGTCCGCTGTTCCCGTCAACCGAGGGGATAATCTGCAAAGAAAGCATCGCGAAAATGAAAGACGGCGTAATCATCCTCAACAACTCCCGCGGGCAGCTTGTTGCAGAGCAGGACCTGGCGGACGCGCTCAACTCCGGCAAGGTTTACGCGGCGGGCGTGGACGTTGTCAGCGAGGAGCCGATCCGGGCGGACAACCCGCTGCTTACCGCAAAAAACTGCATCATCACGCCGCATATCTCCTGGGCGCCAAGGGAGAGCCGTGCGCGGCTGATGGAAATCGCACAAGAAAACCTGCGGGCGTTTTTGGGCGGCGGCGCGCAAAATGTAGTGAACGAGCGCCTGTGAACACGCAAATCGCGGCTTGACATATTTAAAAAGCTTTGGTACAATGTGACTCGGGGCATTGTGCCTATGCTTCCGTGGCTCAGTCGGCAGAGCGGTTCACTCGTAATGAACAGGTCGCCGGTTCGATTCCGGCCGGAAGCTTCAAAAAGCCGATAATCACAACGATTATCGGCTTTTTGAATTCGTTACACACCGTGCGCCAAATTGTAATGAGGACATGAAATTACTGTGCGGGGACAGGGGGTTGGGATATGGATAAAATGCCATATTTGCCGGAAAAGCGCTTGATTAACGGTCAATATGTAGATGCTTCAAAGGTTATTGCCCGCTGCCATGCGCTTATCCACCGAGGCTACCTGACAAAAAATCTTATCAGCTCACACGATTGCATCGGGAAAAAATGCCCAAGGTTTGAAAGGCTGAATCCGGAATATTGGCAAGCGCTAAAGCAAGCGGAAGAGAAAAAGAAAACGTTAAAAGCGAAGCAAAAACTGGCTATAAAAGAATTGGACGACCGCAATAATTTTATACGCGAAACGCTGGAAGACAGCGGGCATATCCACATAACGGTAATTCGCGACGCACCCCGCAATATTATAGAAATCAGCTACATATACGACAGAAAACCCGATCTTTCGGAGGAAATAAAGTTTTTGGGCGGTAAGCTTAAAAAGAAAATCGTCTTGAAAGCAATATTTTGCCCCGATGAAAATATTGAAATGCTCATCCGCAAGCCGCGCCGCGATATGAAAATTGTAACGGATGTGCGAAAAGCCCCAAAGGTCGGTGCCGCCGCAAAAAAGCGCCTCGCCGCGTTAGGTGTATATTGCTTGGAGGATTTATTTGGGCGCAGCGGAGATTGGCTTTACAGGATTGATTGCGAGCGCTCCGGTACAAAAGTGAACCGCAGGTATTTAGCTATTTACCGCAGTGCCGCAGAATTTGCAAACTCTATGGAATGAAAGCCAAAATGTAAGCACGTCCATTTTGGCTTTTTTATACCAAGCCGCAATCAAAAAGCAAGTATTGCTTTTTGATCGGATTGCCTAAAAGGCAATCCGTAGCCGCGTGAAACGCGGCACTGCTATGGTTCAATATCCGTTTTTGCGGCAAAGCCGCAACCGCGCTATGCGCGGGCAATCAAAACATTGTTTTGATTGCTAAACGGTATTATATCCCCGGGTAAACCCCATCCTCTGTAGCAATATACCCGCAGGGCACATCAAACCGCCCATGTATAATCTCATCGGCAAAATTACGTCTGTAGCACAGCCCCACTGATGCCCCGCTGTACCCGGCAAGGAAGCGGTCGTAGTACCCGCCGCCATATCCAAGGCGGTGGCCGTATCTGTCGAAGGCAAGCCCCGGCACAACACACAGCGACCCGGGGAAATCAGCCACGAGGCTTTCGGGGGAAGCGTGCGGCTCTAAAATCCCAAAAGCCCCGGGGGAAAGCCCATCCAATGAGTCTATCCGGTAAAACCGCAGCTCCCGCCCATCTCTTGAGCATCGCGGCGCGGCGACGGTTTTCCCCCGCGCGAACGCCTCCCCGATAAGCTCGCCGGTGCTGATTTCCTGCGGCAACGAAATATAAACCAGCAGCAAGCCCGCGCTGCGAAACAATCGCGAATCCGCCAAGTGACGGTATATCTGTAAATCAAGCGCCGATTTTTCATCGGGGCCTATTTTATCCCGCAGAGATTTAAAGTGGCTGCGCATATCTTTTTTTCGCCGCTGTAGGCTTAGGTCGCCGCTCATTGCATTGCGGCCCCTATCTCATCCGCTTTTTCCTTGCCGCACAGACATTCCACCAGCTTGAGGGAGAACTGCTTTGCCGCGCCCGCACCTTTGGCTGTGACAATTTTGCCGTCAACCACCACGCGCTCCGGCGAAATCACAGCACCTTCCAGCTTCTCCTCCCATCCCGGGAAGCAGGTGGCGGTTTTCCCTTTTAAATCGCCGCGCGCCCCTAAAATCGACGGGGCCGCACAGATCGCGCCAATCCAAATGCCCTTCGCAATGCAATAATCTAAGCAAAACTGCACGCGTTTGGATCCGCCCAAATTTGCCGTGCCCGGCATCCCGCCCGGAAGCACGACCATCTCAAGCCCCTTGCCTGCCGTTTCTTTGTCCGACACATCGCAGTGGACCGTAATGCCATGGGCGCCGGTTATAGTCTTTGAACCCACGCCGACCGACTGCACCTCCAGCCCCGCGCGCCGCAGGATATCCAGGGGCGTGATAGCCTCGATCTCCTCAAAGCCGTGCGCAAAAAAGACATAAACCATGTTGGTCCCATTCCTTTCGTACAGATTTCGCATTGCTTAATCATTATAACAGAATTTGTTGTATTTTTAAATAGCCCCCGCAACGATTGACAAACCCCTCTCAAAAGAAGTAAAATAATGAATAGTGTTTTGTCCTAAGTAAGTATGTCGAAAGCGGGTGTGGCTGTGGGCAGGAAACGTGTATCCTTGCTTTTTTTGTCGTTTGTGCTTATATTGCTCCTGCCGCTCGGCTTTTCCGCCTGCGGGGCCGCGGAGATAGAAGAACCCGAGCCCGAAGCTGTTGATGAAGAGGACTACGTGCTGTCCGAATACCCGGTGGTGATCTATGGCACGGCGGTCAGCGCGCGGCCTTCGCGGCTGGTGTCCCTCTCGCCTGCCCTAACCGAAAAGCTTTACGACATCGGGCTTGAATCGGTTTTAGTGGGCGTTTCCGATTACTGCGACTACCCTGCATATGTGTCCGCGCTGACAAAATGCGGCACAGGGCAGATACCCAATATCGAGCGCATCCTCGGGCTGGACCCCCATGCGGTCCTCACACAAACGCAGCTCTCGGAATCCGACTCCGCCATTTTAGCAGAGCGCAGTATCCCCGTAATCGTGGTCCCCCCCGCAAGGAACCTGCGCGAATGGCGTGAGAGCTATGTTTCCCTGGCGCAGCTGCTTGAAGGGGCATATGTGGGCGCAGATATCGGGGAAAGCTTCGCCGTGGACCTGCAAAGGCGCCTGGATGATTTGCAAAGGCTTTACGCCCCATATGCCGCCGAGCATGGCAGCAAGCGCGTGTTGTACCTGCGGCTCCTTGATTTCACCGTGGCGACGGGCGGGACGCTGGAGCATGAGCTTTTGTCGCTGATCGGGCTTAGCAATATCGCGGCGGATTTCACCGATTGGCATTATCCCGAGGAAAATGCAAACGGGGACGGCCGCGCCGATTTTGAATCCATCGACCTGATCTTCATGGATGAAAAGTTTGTCACGATCACAATGCTGGAACAAAATTCCTTCTACCGCGGCCTACAGGCCACTTTGCAGGATTGGTATATCTATATCGACAGCCTTGTGCTTGAACGCCAAAGCCTCCGCACACTGTCTGTCCTGGAGCAGATGGGGCAAGCCGCGTACCCCGAAGCATTCCCATCACTTCCGTTTGTAGACGAACCGGACGGTGATGACGGCGGCGATGGAGATGGCGATGACGACGGCGAAAACAACGGCCAATAAAATATTACACGGAGGGCGATTCCCATGCAATGGACAGGCGTAAATGATTTAAGGGAAAAATATCTGAGCTTTTTTGAAGGCAAAAACCACACACGGCTGGAAAGCGCGCCCTTGGTCCCAAAGGACGACCCCAGCCTGCTGCTGATAAATTCCGGCATGGCGCCGCTTAAAAATTATTTCACGGGGCTGGAGGTTATGCCGGGCAACCGCGCCGCCTCCTGCCAGAAATGCATCCGCACGCCGGACATCGAAAACGTCGGCAAAACCGCCCGCCACGGCACTTTTTTTGAGATGCTCGGCAACTTCTCCTTCGGGGATTATTTCAAGGAGGACGCCACAAAATGGGCGTGGGAGTTTCTAACGCAGACGCTGGAGATACCCGCCCAAAAGCTGTATCCGACTGTTTACGTGGAAGACGATGAAGCCTTTGACATCTGGGTGAAAAACCGCGGGATAGCCCCCGAGCGCGTGATAAAGCTCGGCAAGGAGGATAATTTTTGGGAGCATGGCTCCGGGCCCTGCGGCCCAAGCTCCGAAATCCTGTACGACCGCGGCGAGAAATACGGCTGCGGAAAAGAAGGTTGCGCCCCGGGCTGTGACTGTGACCGGTATGTAGAGATATGGAACCTTGTTTTCACGCAGTTCAACAGCGACGGCAAGGGCACCTACACGCCGCTGCCTAAACCGAATATCGACACCGGGCTGGGGCTGGAGCGGCTTGCCTGTGTAATGCAGGATGCCGATAATATTTTCGAGATCGATACCATTCAGGACATAATAAACTATGTTGCGAAACTTTCCGGCGTAACCTATAAACAGGATGAGAAAACCGATATTTCCCTGCGTGTAATCGCCGACCACATCCGTTCCACCGTTTTTATGGCGGGCGACGGCATCGTCCCGCAAAATGAGGGGCGCGGCTATGTCCTGCGCCGACTTCTGCGCCGTGCGGCACGTCACGGTATGCTGCTGGGCATTAAAGGCGATTTCCTCTACAAGGTCTGCGATACGGTAATCGCGCTCAACCGCGAGGCTTACCCGGCGCTTTCGGAGGATGCCGATTACATCCGCAAGGTCATCAGGGCGGAGGAGGCGCGGTTTTCCAAAACCGTGGAGCAGGGCATGGAGCTGCTGATGCAGGTGATGGACGCGCTCTCACAAAGCGAAGGCGAGGGCGAAAAAACCATCCCCGGCGAGGATGTTTTCAGGCTGTACGATACGTTCGGCTTCCCGGTGGACCTCACGGTGGAAATCGCAAGGGACCGCGGGATGAAGGTGGATGAGGAAGGCTTTTTGCACTTCATGCACAAACAGCGCGAAACCGCCCGCAAAGCCCGTGAAGAGCAAAACGTCGCGTCCTGGGAGGAGGACCTGCTCGCAGGGATCAGCTTTACGGGGAAATTCACGGGCTATGACACGCTTACCGCAAATACAAAAGTCGTGGCGCTGGTAAAGGACGGCGCGCTCGCCGATGAGATATGCGAAGGGGACAATGCAATCGTCTTTGTAGAAGAAACGCCGTTCTACGCCGAAAGCGGCGGGCAGGTGGGCGACACCGGCGTTATAAGCGCGGGCAAGAATATCTTTAAAGTCACTGACTGCCGTAAATCTCCCGCAGGGCATACCATGCATATCGGCAGGATGGTCAGCGGCTTCATACCAGTGGGCGACCCGGCCTCGGCAGCAGTGGACGGGCGCAGGCGCAGCTCGATCATGCGCAACCATACAGCGGCGCATTTACTGCAATCGGCACTGCGCCAAACGCTGGGCAGCCATGTCAGACAGGCGGGTTCATATGTCAGCGACAGCGTCTGCCGCTTCGATTTCACGCATTTCAGTGCCTGTACGCCCGAACAGCTCGCCGAAACACAGCGCATTGTCAATAGCATGATCATGGCGGCACTGCCTGTACACGCCGCGGAGATGCCGATAGACGAGGCGAAAAAGCTCGGCGCGGTGGCACTGTTCGGCGACAAATACGGCGATATCGTCCGCGTCGTCACCGCGGGGGACAAATCGGCGGAGCTTTGCGGCGGCACACATACCGCCAACACCTCCATGCTCGGCCTTTTCAAAATTACCGGCGAATCCTCCGTTGCGGCGGGTGTGCGGCGCATAGAAGCCGTGACCGGCTGCGGTGTTCTGGAACTGCTGGAACGCCATGAGGATATCCTTGCAAAGCTCGGGGCCGCGCTGAAAGCAACAGGCCCGCTTGAACTGGAAAGCCGTATTGCCGCCATGCAGTCACAGGTCAGGGGCCTGCAAAAGGAGCTTGATTCCCTCAACCAAAAACGCATGGAGGAAAATCTGGGCGCGCTTGACGGCAGCATTGAGCAACTGGGCGGTTTGCGGTTCATCGCCGCCGATTTAGGCGATGTTGGCGCCGATGCCCTGCGCTCCGCCGCCGATAGGATGAAGGATAAATACGCCGATATAGTTGGTGTGTTTACCGCGGTTTCCGGCGGGAAGGGCAGTATTTTGGTGTTCGCCGGAAAAGACGCGGTCAAGGCGGGTATCCACGCCGGCAAGCTTGTCAAGGAAATAGCCGCGTTAACCGGCGGCGGCGGCGGCGGACGCCCCGACAGCGCCATGGGCGGCATGGGCGACCCCACCAAAGCAAAAGCCGCGCTAAGCGCGGCGAAAGGGCTTATAGAAAATAGGAAATAGGAATTAGAAAATAGTAAGGGAAGAAGCAACGCGCAATTCATAATTACGGTATCAGATGCATTGCGCATTGCAATTGTTTCACGTGAAACATTTTTTATGTAGGGGCGGGCTTCCATGCCCGCCCGTATTGTACAATACAATGTTATTGATTGTGTGGTAATTTTCGGAACAATTGTTTCACGTGAAACAATTTTTGTAGGGGCGGCAATCTGCCGCCCGTAAATTACCGTATCGCATCGTACAATGCGGGCGACCGCAAGGGTCGCCCCTACGACATAACACATTTTTCGTGTAGGGGGGGCGGGCTTCCATGTCCGCCCGTCAGCGTCAAATCTAATATTCGCGGTCGGGGATGGAACCCCGACCCTACGATGTAATGTTATTGATTGTTCGATAATTTCCGGAACAATTGTTTCATGCGAAACATTTTTTTTGCGCATTTTATATGTTCAAGCGTTTACCGTTAGATGGCTGTTTAACTTTTCCAGCGTAATTCGCCCGATGCGCCCGCCGCGCAGCTCATCCAAAAGCATGATCGCGGCGCGTTCCGTATTGACCGCATCGCCCGGCAGGAGCATACCGCGTTTGCGCCCGATCAGGCAAAGCGCGTCATAGCCGCTGCCTTCCGAAAGCGCGTCCGCGCTGATACCGTAGCGGACTGCAAGCAGCGCCGGATAATCCGCGCGCAGCCGCTCCAACAGCCGAGCCGCGAGCTTTTCCGCGTCCACTACACCATCTTTTACAGCGCCGGTCAGCGCCAGATTTTCGCCCACAGCCGGGTCGTCGAATTTCGGCCAAAGCACGCCGGGCATATCTAAAAGCTCCATGCTGCCCGCCACTTTGACCCACTGCTCCGCGCGCGTAACCCCCGGTCTGTCCTCAAAGCGGGCCTTTCTTCCGCCCGCCAGCCGATTGATCAGCGAGGATTTCCCCACATTCGGCACGCCCACAATCATCATCCTGATGGGTTGCCCGGACATCCCCTTTGACTCCCTGCGCGCCAAAAGCTCCGTAAGCGCGCCGCGCACAAACTCCGGGAAGGCTTTCAGCCCTTTCCGGGAGCGGCAGTCCACAGCCAGCACAGGCACGCCGCTTTTCTACAAATAA
>WRLS01000037.1 GCA_009776345.1 Oscillospiraceae bacterium
CCTGGAGCTCGGCTCGGCTGAGCGATTGGGCGGATTATAGAACAAAGCTTTTGACGTGCGCGATGAAGGGTACGAAGCTATGCGGTTTGTCGAAATGGGGGGTCCGGGGTCTCCCCGGCGCGTTTGCTTCTTTGCGCGAACAAAGAAGAGCCTCCGCGGCTTGAGCGGTTGGGCAGTACGCAACTACAATGAGAAATAGGCATATTGTAGGTGTAGGATGCATTATACAATGCGCCGCAATAATTTTCGGACGACCTCCGCCCCACAGGCTTTTATGCATTTCGCGTATCCATACGTTTACCATAAATTATCCCGCACAAATGATAGACACCGTCGGCAAAATATGATAATATATACGGTGAAGAATTATATGTAGCTTTTTAAGGGGATGTTTGCAGTTGAAAAAAATCCGCGGCCTGCCGGTACCGCATTTTAAAAACACGGCAGATTGCCCGCCCCGGGAAATACCGGTCCCCCCGGAGGTAACGCTGCCGATGTCGATGCACAGCGGCGCCCCGGCAAAGCCCATTGTAAAAGCCGGCGACTTTGTAAAGGTCGGGCAGCTAATCGGCGAGGCCGACACCTCCCGCAGGGTTTCGTCGCCCGTACACGCAAGTGTGTCCGGCAAGGTTATACGCATAGACAGCGTTGACGGGCTAACGGGAAAAAAAGCGGCGTCTGTAGTGGTCGCGTCCGACGGCGAGCAAACGGTTTTTGAAGGGCTTGCCCCGCCTGTTGTCACGGACAAGGCCTCCTTCCTCGAGGCCGTCCAAAACAGCGGCGTGGTCGGGCTTGGCGGCGCGGGGTACCCCACCGCCCCGAAGCTCACGGTAAAGGACGGCACAAAGCTCGACTACATACTGATAAACGGCGCGGAGTGCGAGCCTTATATAACCTCCGACACGCGCACGATGGTAGACCACGCCGAATATGTTTGGGAAGGCGCAAAGCTGCTAAAAGAATATTTGAGCCCCGAAAATGTCCTCATCTGCGTCGAGGACAACAAGCCCGAGGCGATAAAAAAGCTCACCGACCTTTGCGCGGGGACGGCGGGGATTGGCGTGCATGTTTTACCGGCGCGTTATCCCCAGGGGGAAAGAAAAGTGCTGGTGTACAATGTCACCGGCAGGATCGTCCCGGAGGGCGGCAGATTGACGGACGTGGGCTGCATAGTAATAAACTGCACAACGGTTGCGGTGTTCGCGCGGTACATAAAAACCGGTATGCCGCTGGTTTCCAGGACCGTGACGGTGGACGGCTCCGCTGTAAAAGAGCCGCAGAATGTCATCGCCCCGATAGGCACCCCGATCCGCGCGCTTTTTGATTTTTGCGGCGGGCTTGGCGGCGATGTAAGCAAGGTCCTGCTCGGCGGCCCGATGATGGGCGCGGCGGTACCGAGTTTAGATATCCCTGTCGTAAAGGTAACAAACGCGGTTCTCGCCTTCACGGGAAAAGACGCGCAAATTGCCGAACCGTCACCTTGCATCAAATGCGGGCGCTGTATATCCAAATGCCCGATGAAGCTGATGCCGTCAATGATAGAGGACGCGGTGGAGCTTAATAAAATCGCGCTTTTAGAAAAGTACAAGGTTAATATGTGCGCCGAATGTGCTTGCTGTGCCTATCTTTGCCCATCCAAACGGCCGCTTTCCCAGGTGATGTCGCTCGCTAAAAATATGCTGTGGGAGGCGACGCGCAAATGAACACGATGACTGTATCTTACGCGCCCCATATACGCGATAAAATCACAACAGGGCGTATCATGCTCGATGTAATAATCGCGCTTATCCCCGCCTTTGCCGCTTCGGTTATTATCTTCGGGGCGCGCGCCGCGCTTGTCACAGGGGTATGCGTGGCAAGCTGTGTCCTGTTTGAGTGGGCATATCAAAAAATTATGCGCAAAACGGTTACGGTGGGCGACCTGTCCGCTGTTATAACCGGTATGCTTTTGGCGTTTAACCTGCCTGTGAGCATCCCTATCTGGCAGGCGGTATTCGGCAGCGGCGTCGCCATTATCTTTGTAAAACAGCTTTTCGGCGGGATCGGGAAAAACTTCGCCAACCCCGCAATAACAGCGCGTGTTGTTATGTTTTTGGCTTTCCCCGCCGCAATGACGCATTGGGGCGCGGCACCGGACGCTGTTTCCGCCGCAACCCCGCTGATGCTCATCGCCCGCGGGGACTTTGCCTCGCTCCCCGATATGTGGAGTATGTTTATCGGCACGCGCGGTGGCTGCCTCGGCGAAACAAGCGCGTTTGCCTTGCTTGCGGGCGGTATCTACCTGCTGGCACGGCGCGTCATAACATGGCATACGCCCGTGGCGTTTATCGGCACAGTAGCCGCGCTTACGGCTGTTTTCGGCGGCCTTCCGGGATATCATATCCTTGCGGGCGGGCTGATTTTAGGCGCGTTCTTCATGGCCACGGATTATCCCACAACACCGCAGACAAGCGCGGGGCGCATTATATTCGGCGTTGGCTGCGGGGCGCTTACGGTGGTCATACGGCTTTACGGTAGCTATCCCGAGGGCGTGTCCTTCGCGATCTTGCTGATGAATATGTTTGTGCCGTACATTAACAAGCTCACTTTGTCAAAACCGCTCGGGGGTGTGAAAAAAGCATGAAAAAAGATTTTATCGCGCCGATCCTCGCACTTGCGGTTATATGTGCTGTTATCGCCGGTGCGTTGGCGGCGGGCAACGCCGTCACCCTGCCCATTATTCAAAGCGCGTCGGATGCGCGCGCGCTCAGCGCAATGGAAAGGGTCATCCCCAATGCGGATGCTTTCGTGCAGCTGGAAACCGATAATCTGCCCAAAACAATCGCGGAGGCTTACATAACCTCAAACAATACCGGATACATCTTTATTGTTTCAGTGAACGGTTACGGCGGCGAAATACGGCTGATCTGCGCCATCGGCACGGACGGCAGGATCATCAAAACGGAAACCCTTGCGGAAACAGAAACAAAGGGGATCGCAACGCCCGTTTTCGAGAGGGAGCATCTGTACATCGGCATGGACAGCTCGCTAAATGGCATAGACGCGGTTTCGGGCGCGACGATAACCTCCAACGCGTACAAAAACGGCATACTGGACGCGTTTGAAGCTTATGAAATCATAAAGGGGGCGCAGGCATGAAAAAGCTCTCAATCCTGACAAAAGGCATCTTCAAGGAAAACCCGGTTTTAGTGTTCTTGCTGGGACTATGCCCGACTTTGGCGGTTTCCACGCAGGCATCAAACGCGATAGGCATGGGCGCAGCGACCACCTTTGTCCTATTAGGCTCCAACATCGCAATCTCCCTTTGCCGCCGCGCAATCCCCGACAAAGTACGCATACCGTGCTACATCGTGCTGATTGCGGGGTTCGTCACGCTCATCCAAATGATCGTGGAGGCATACGCCTACCCGCTGTATATGTCGCTGGGCATATTCCTGCCGCTGATCGCCTGTAACTGCATCGTCTTCGCGCGCGCCGAGGTTTTCGCGAATAAAAACACAGTCATAGATTCCATTCTGGACGCGGTCGGGATGGGCGCGGGCTTTACCTTGGCGCTGTTCGCCGTGGCTTCGCTTCGTGAAATATTCGGGAGCGGCACTTGGTATGGGCTGGCGATTCCGGGGCTTTCCTCCTACAATGTCCCGCTTTTGGCAATGGCGCCGGGGGGCTTTATCGTGTTCGCTGTACTGATCGCAATCCTAAATAAAGTATCAAACGGCAAGGCCGTAAAGAAAAAAGAATTCGGCTGTGCCGGCTGCCCGTCGGCATCTGTGTGCGGGAAAGGGGGCGCGCGGTAATGGATTTTAAAGCGCTGGTCGCAATTATAATAGGCTCAGCTTTGATCAACAATTTTGTTTTGCGCCAATTCCTCGGCATATGCCCCTTTCTGGGCGTTTCAAAGGAGATAAAAAATTCTGCGGGGATGGGCATCTCGGTTGTGTTCGTAATGCTTTTAGCAACCGCCGTAACCTGGCCCATACAGACCTTTGTCCTGGAAAGGTTCGGGCTTGGCTATCTGCAGACGCTCCTGTTTATACTGATCATCGCAACGCTGGTGCAGTTTGTGGAGATCGCGGTGAAAAAATTTATCCCGGCGCTGTACTCCGCGCTTGGCGTGTACCTGCCGCTTATAACAACCAATTGCGCTATTTTAGGCGTTACAATCGCAAATATTAAGAATTCATACACCTTCGCGCAGTCTATGGCGCACGCGCTGGGCGGGGGGCTTGGCTTCCTGCTCGCGATGGTTGTATTTTCCGGCATACGCGAACACACCGAAAACACAGACCCGCCGCCGTCCTTCCGCGGGTTGCCGCTTACGCTGATATCGGTTTCGATTTTATCCCTCGCGTTCTTCGGCTTCAGCGGCGTGAGCGAAGGGCTTTTCGGGTGAAATTAGTTTTTATGGAAGGAACCGTTACTTATGGAAGTAATCATCACTGCGGTAGCCTGTGTCGCTGTAATCGGGGTTATCTGCGCCGCCATCCTCAGCCTCGCGTCAAAAGCCATGGCGGTCAAGACCGATGCGCGCGCGGCTGAAATCGAAAATTGCCTGCCCGGTTCAAACTGCGGTGCCTGCGGCTTCCCCGGCTGTGCGGGATACGCGGCGGCATTGGTTTCCGGCGAAGGGGCAAAGGCAAATCTTTGTACGCCCGGCGGGAATACTGCCGCTAAACTCATCGCCGAAATCCTCGGGATAGAGTCTGAGGAAGCCGCGGGAAAATTCGCCGTAGTCCGCTGCGGCGGCGGCGAAAGGCAAAAGAAAATGGATTACCGGGGCATACAGACCTGCGCGGCGGCAAAACAGGTTTTCGGCGGTGAAAACGCGTGCGCCTTCGGTTGCATCGGCTACGGCGACTGCCAAAAATCCTGCCCGAGCGATGCTGTCTGCATGATAAACGGGCTTGCGTGGATAAACCCCGATCTTTGCACGGGTTGCGGCCTGTGCGTAAAATCCTGCCCGAACAGGCTTATCGCTGTTACGGATAGCACGGACTGCGCTGCTGTACTGTGCGCCAACATCGAAAAAGGTGCCGCAAAAAGAAAAAAATGTGCTAACCCCTGCTTGGGCTGCGGCAGATGCGTGCGCGAATGTCCGTCCGGCGCGGCTGTGATGGAGGACAACCTTGCGCGTATTGACAGCGAAAAATGCACAGCCTGCGGCCATTGCGCCGAAATTTGTGTTACAAAATGCATAAAGCTTTTGCAAACAGCTGAAAACTAACGGAGAGGCGTAAAATGGCCTTCACATACAAGCACACGCGGGCGGCTTGCAGACTGGGCAATGTGTGCCTGGCGCTTACAAACAACCTCCCGCCGCTTCTGTTCATCATTTTCCGCACGGACTACGGCCTTTCTTACGAGCAGCTCGGGCGTTTGGTTTTGCTCAACTTCGCCATACAAATCGCGGTCGACTTTGCCTGCGCAAAATATATCGACAGGATCGGATACCGCCGCCCCATGATGCTGGCTTACGCTTGCTGTACCGCCGGTTTTTTGACACTTGCGGGCGCGCCGATGTTGCCGATACCGATATATCCGGCGTTGGCGGCGGGGGTTATGATTGCCGCGGTAGGCGGCGGCCTGCAGGAGGTTATGCTCAGCCCGATCTCCGACGCGCTCCCCGCGCAAACAGAAAAAAAGGCCGCGAATATGGCTTTGCTCCATTCTTTTTACTGCTGGGGCTGGATGGGCGTTGTGCTGTTGTCAACGCTATTTCTGGCGGCGTTCGGCAATGCGCGCTGGCAGGTTTTGGCGGTCCTTTGGACAGCCCTGCCGGTCACAAATTTCATTTTATTCGCAAAAGTACCGTATGCCCCCGCACTTCCGCACGATAATTTGATGGGCGTAAAAAAGCTTTTCATCACGCCGATATTTTGGGTTGCGATGGTTCTGATGGTCTGCGCGGGAGCATCGGAGCTTGCGGTTGCGCAGTGGGTTTCGCTGTTCGCGGAGCAAGGCCTAGGGCTTTCGAAGCTCGCGGGCGATTTGGCGGGGCCGATGATGTTCGCGGTAACAATGGGAATCGGCCGCACGCTCTACGGAATATTTGGCGACAAAATCAAGCTCATGCCCGCCTTAGCGGCATCTGCCGCGCTGTGCGTAATTTCATATTTCATCATCGCTTTTGCGCCGCGCCCCGCGTTCAGCCTAGTCGGATGCGCGCTGGTGGGCTTTGCAATCAGCTTAATGTGGCCGGGCCTGCTCAGCCTGACCGCCGCAAAGCTGCCCATGGGCGGCACCGCAATGTTCGCCGTGCTGGCAATGTCAGGCGGGGCGGGATGCGCCGCGGGCCCGTGGCTTACGGGTTTTGTAGCCGACCTTTCCCAAAAAAGCGGAACCGTCGGGGAGGTCGGCGCGGCGATTCTCGGCCACGGGGAATCCGGCTTAAAGCTCGGGATCCTCGCGGCTGTAATTTTCCCCGCCGCAATGCTCGCCATACTGCCGCTGTTTGGGCGTAAAAGCGCGATCTAAAACAACCCACCAAACTCCTCCCGCGTAATCCCGCTGATATAATCATCGATTTTTACGCTCGAAATCGCCGCCGCTACGGCGGTTTTTTCATGCCAAATACCGGCAAGCAAAGCCTCCAGCCCCGATATATCGCGGATGCCGAAAAAGTCGCCGGAAATCGCGGCTTTTTCTATTATCCCGCCTTTTACATCCAGCCGCAAATCCACTATACCGCAACTATATTTTGCGGTGCGCCTGTAATTATACTTCGGCGACATACCGTAATTCCACTGCCGCGACGAATATTTCTCTCTCGCCAAAGCCTCGGCTTGCGCGATGTCATACGCAGAAAGCTCATACGTCTGTATGCCCTTCATATGCGCCGCAAAATAATCATACATCGCCAAAAGAAACTGCTCCGGCGGCATAGGATCCGCAAGATGATCGGAAATATTCGTCACACGGCTGCGTATGGATTTTATGCCCTTGCTCTCGATTTTGGCGTCCGGCGGTCTTAGTGCAGCCGCCAGATCGTCAAAATCAACAGCGTAAAGCAGCGTACCGTGATGCATGAAACGCCCGCCCTTCGCGGTCTGGGCATTCCCGGAAATTTTCTTGCCACCGAGCAAAATATCGTTGCGCCCTTCATAATACGCGCTCAGCCCCAAAGTCGCAAGAAAATCACACACAGGCTTTGTGAACCGCCCGTAACTGCCAAAATTCCCGCTTTCCATCGCATGGATCATAGTAAAATTGATATTCCCCAGATCGTGATACACCGCTCCGCCCCCGCTTAATCGGCGGACAAGGCTGATTTTCTCGCGCTCAAGGTAATCCCCGTCGATTTCCTGTGCCGAATTTTGGTTCCTCCCGACGATTACAGCCTTGTCGTTGCGCCATAATATCAGAATTTCCTCGGGTCTTGCGGTCAGCGCGTATTCCTCCAAAGCAAGGTTAAACGCGGGATCTGTGGATCGGTTGTAAATCAGAAGCATCGTCTTGTTCCTCAAAAAGCCGGTAATTATATTATTATTTAATTATAATAATATTTAATCGTTACGATATCGCCTAAACCCCGGCGCCCGCCCTGCGAACTTGCTCAACAGCCGTAAAGCTGCTGACTGTCGGCTGATGCCCTTTCAGCGGCAGGATTTTTTCGTGTATCGCGTCAAGGATCCAGCTTTCCTGCGGGAAGAAATCGGCGTCAAATTCAAACGGCGGGGTAATCCAGTTTTGCGCTCCGACTACAACCGGCGGCGCGTCCAAATCATCAAAAGCAAGCTCCGTAATATTGCGTGCCACATCACTGAGGAAGCTCCCGCGCGTACAGGCGTCGGATGTCAGCACCACTCGCCCGGTCTTGCGCACACTCTCCAAAATCCGATTATATCTCAGCGGCACAAGGGAGTGCAGGTTTATAATTTCAGCTTCAATTCCATATTTTTCGCTCAGGGTTTTTGCGGCGTTTACGGCTTTGTAAAGCGTCGCACCGACAGTCAGCAGCGTAAGGTCGCCGCCCTCACGGATAACCGTGACATCCCCGAACTCCAGCTCATACGGCTCTACGGGGACACCGCCCTCGTGGAACTCCTCCGCCATGTCATACAGGCGCTGGCTCTCAAAAAACACCACCGGATCAGTGCCGTTCAGCGCCGCTGTCATAAGCCCTTTTGCCTCGTAAGGCGTTGCCGGGAAGCAGACTTTCAGCCCCGGGATATGGGCAGGCAGCGCAACCCAGTCTTGCGAATGCTGCGCGCCGTACTTCGATCCTACGGAAACCCGAAGCACCACCGGCATCTTCAAAATCCCGGCGCTCATGGCCTGCCATTTCGCAAGCTGGTTGAAAATCTCGTCCCCCGCGCGCCCCATGAAATCGGCGTACATCAGCTCAACAATCACGCGGCCGCCCGCCATACCGTAACCCACCGCCGACCCGACAATCGCGGATTCGGAAATCGGCGAGTTGAACAGCCTGTGATACGGGATAACCTCGTTTAGCCCGCGGTATACGGCAAAAGCGCCGCCCCATTCACGCACGTCCTCACCATAGGAAATCAGCGTGGAATCCTCGTAATATTTGTCGATTATCGGCTCAAACAGCGCGTCCCGGTAGTTGAACGCCTTAATCTTTGAAACCGCTTTGCCGCCCTTGAATCCAAACCGCTCCTTCCCCGCGATCTGCTTAACGCGGGAGCAATCCTCTTTTGCGGCAAGGACCTCAGGCTCCGCATCACCGAAGGAGCTTACTTTCTCGTTTGAGAACATCATATCCTCGATTAGCTGCGGGGATTTTTGCAAGCTGATATAAGGGGACGCCTCCTCGTCCGCGGCAAGCGCCGTCACACGTGTAACCGTTTCGCGTACATCCTCTAAGATTTTCTCGATACCCTCGTCGTTTGCGGCGCCCGCTTCGATTAGCTGTTTGCGGTAAGTGATAAGCGGGTCAACCGCCATCCATGCGTCCAGCTCCTCTTTTTCGCGGTATGCGCTCGCGTCAGAGGTCGAATGCCCGGAATATCGATAGGTCAAAACATCCAGCAAAACGGGGCCTTCTCCATTTTCAAGCAAAGTTTTTTTGCGTTTATAGGCGTCAATCACCGCCAATGGATTGTAGCCGTCTATGCGCTCCGCGTGCATTTGCGACGGCGTTATGCCCGCGCCAATCCTCGCCAGCAAATCATACGCCATGGTTTCGCCGCGGGTTTGCCCGCCCATACCGTAGCCATTATTGTTGAAATTGAACAAAATCGGCAGCCCGCCATTGTGAGCTTCGTCCCAAAGCAAACGAATCTGATCCATCGCCGCGAAGTTAAGGCTCTCCCAAACCGGCCCGCAGCCAAGGGAACCGTCGCCCGCATTTGCGACAACAATGCCCTTTTTCCCGTTGCATCTCTTAAAAAGCGCCGCTCCAAGCGCTGTGGGCGCGCTCCCGCCGACAATCGCGTTATTCGGATAGATCCCGAACGGCAGGAAAAACGCGTGCATTGAACCGCCCAGCCCCAGGTGGAATCCCGTTTCCCGCGCGAAAATTTCCGCGATTGTCCCGTAGATGATGAAGTCAACCGCAAGCTCCTTTACGCTTCCGGATTTCTTCTTGCTCTCCACGGCCTTCAGCGTTTTACCGCCCAAAAATTCCTCCATGATCTTCATAAGCTCGCTGTCCGGTAGCTTTTCGATGCAGCTGAGCGCCTTCGCGAGGATCTCCCCGTGGCTGCGGTGGGAGCCGAAGGTAAAATCGTCACGCCCAAGATAGAACGCCTGCCCCACCGCCGCCGCCTCCTGCCCCTGCGACAGGTGCGCGGGCCCGGGGTAAGTATGCTCCACGCCGTTGTAATTGCCCTGTGTTTTTACCATGTTCACCATGGTTTCAAATTCGCGCAGATACGCCATATCGCGGTAAACACGCACCAGCTCGTCCTTGGAAAAGCTTTTCAGCTCGTCCTTTACGGTCTTTTGGTAGGCGTTTACGGGGATGTCGCGGAAGCTGATTTTGTCGGGCTTGCGCACTTCCGCGGGGTCGATAAACTGTGATTTTGGCATTTCTTTCCCTCCTAATATAAATTATTATTTAATTATATTTTTATTTATATTACCTAAAACAAAGCCTCTCTGATAATTTCGCTGACAGTCGGGTGCGGGAAAACGATCTCCTTTATGTCGTCAAGCCGCATTTCCGTTTCTATCATCATAGCCGCGCCGTAAATAATCTCCGACACATAGCTTCCGATCATGTGAGCGCCCACAAGCGTGCCGTGCTTTTTATCCACGACCAGCTTGCAGATACCCGCCCCGCCTTCAACCTCCGCTTGATATCTCCCGGAATATGCCATTGGCAGTTTCCTTACAGCTACATCCATGCCCTTTTCCTTTGCGCTTTCCTCGGTTTCGCCCACACAGGCGACCTCAGGGTTCGTGTAAATCACCGAAGGGATCGCGTTATAGCGCATTATATCCCGCTTTCCGGTCATATGGTTAACCGCTACCTCCGCCTCGCGATATGCCGTATGGGCGAGCATATAAACGCCGTTGATATCCCCCGCCGCGTAGACCCCCGCAACATTTGTCCGCATATTACGGTCGGTAACAATGGCCCCGCGTTCGGTATGGATGCCTAAATTCTCCAGCCCAAGCCCTTCACAGGCGGCACGCCTGCCAATACTCAGCAGCACCTTATCCGCCGATACGCCCTCGCTTTTTCCGTCGGATTCAAACACAACCCGCCCGTTTTCTACATCGGTAACCTTGCAGTTCAGCCTAAAATCCACGCCCTTTGCCGCATAGCCCTTTTGCAAAATCTGCGAAATTTCTATATCGGTCGGCCCCGCAATTTTGCCAAGCATTTCGATTACCGTGACCTTTGTGCCGATTGAGTTAAAATAGCTCGCCATCTCCAGCCCAACAACCCCGCCGCCGATTACGGCAAGCTCGCTTGGCGGCTCGCTCAAGATTAGAATCTCACGGTTTGTCAGCACAAACCCGCTCTCCAAGCCCTCCTTCACGCCGGGAATTGGCGGCACCACAGGCACAGAACCCGCCGCGATCATCAGCTTCCCTGCGGTAAAAACTTTATCCCCCACGGACACAAGAAAACCGTCCGCGCCTTTCCCTTCAATTTTGGCTGTACCCTCAATTACCGTTACGCCGTGGCTTTTCAGCTTTGCCGCAACCCCACCGACCAGCCTTTTCACAACGGCATCCTTGCGCGCGATAACCTTCGCGTGGTCGATAGAAGCGCCCTGTACACTCACGCCGTATTTTTCGCTGTGCAAGGCATAATCATAAATTTTCGCGGAATTCAGCAGCGCCTTCGACGGTATACAGCCCTCATTAAGGCACACGCCGCCCAGCGCCCGTTTTTCGATTACAGCGGTTTTCAAGCCCGCCGCCCCTGCCCGCTCGCCCGCAAGATAGCCCGCAGGCCCGCCGCCTATCACAATAAGGTCAAATGCTCCCACAAAATCACCATCCAATTCTTACTTTGGAAGTTAATAATAGGAAAAAAGATGATATTAACTTCCAAAGTAAAATAATTTAAATGCCGTTTGGCTCGCCGCTTATGCGGCAACCGCCAAACATGGCAAATATTACTCCGGCACTTTAGCTTCTTCTAATTTCCTGTTATTCTATGCCGGAGTAATATATAGAATCATATTTCTCCGCGTCAACTTGCGCGACCGCGATTTTATTCCCGTCAGGGTCGGCGATCCAAAATGAATACGCTCCCCACGGCCGCCTTTCGGGCGGCGAAATTACATCCAAGCCCGGTATCTCCCGCTGTAAACGCTCGTACTCCGCGTCCACATCTTTCGTGAAACATTGCAGCCAAATGTTTTTTTCTTCAGCGGCCTTCACCCCGCCCGGGTTATAAACGGCTATACTACTAAAGCTGTAATGCTCGCCCTCAATAAACGGCTCTTCCTCAAATACGGTTTTATAAAACTCCGCGAGCCTAGGCGCGTTTTCAGTCAAAATGCATATTCCGCCAAGCTTCATATTTTATCCCCCCGCAAGCAGTAATGTAAACTGCTCTAATAATTTGCAAAGCTCACTTGCAAAACGGGATGCAGGCGCGCCGTCAACCGCTCTATGGTCATATGTCAAAGAGATGCCCATCGCGGGATACAGCGCGATTTGCCCGTCGCGCTCGCGTGGCCGGTTTGTAATCCCGCACACGCCCAAAATTCCGGTTTGCGGCAGGTTAATAACAGGCGTGAAGCTCTCTACCCCCAAAATTCCGAGATTTGACACCGTAAATGTCGCCCCCGACATTTCATCCGGGGTAAGCTCGCCCGACTGCGCCTTTTTCGCAAGCTCTTTGGATTTCAGCGATATCTGCGCAAGGCTCATGCGGTTGGCGTACTTGATCGTCGGGACCATAAGCCCCCTAGGCGTATCAACCGCCATGCCGAGATGTACATCGCCGAAATATCGGATCGTATTTGCGTCAGGCATATGCGCGTTCAGCTCCGGGTGCGAAAGTATAAGCCTGGAAACGCCGTACATCACCATATCGCCCAGCGTTATGTTCGCAAGCCCGTATTTCCCGCCGCCTTCTTTTAGCTTTGCGCGATAGGCGAGAAGCTCCGTGGCGTCAAAGCTGAAATTATGTGTCAGCTGCGGGATCGCCGAAAGCGAAGCCGTCATGCTTTTTGCGATTGCACGACGTATCCCCGTAAAGGCTACATCACGGAAGGCAGGGGCGTCCTCCGCCTGTGAAGCCGCCGTATTCAGCGCCGCAAGGTCGCCAATACCGACCCTGCCGCCGATTTGCGTACCAACACCAGCGAAAGATCCATCATTTGCCGCGTATGCCGCAGAAGTCATCAAGCCGATGCCTTTTTGCATCATATCGCGGATATCGCGCTCAATCACGCGGCCATACGGGCCGGTGGGGCTTGCCAATGCGGGGTCGATGCTTTGCCGCCGCGCAAGGTTCCTCGCCCGCGGGGATATTTTCCCCGAAAACGCCCCCGTGCTTTCCGCCTGCTTCGGAGCTTCGCCCGTCTGCGCCGAAGAAACGGTTCCCGCTGACGGCGCAGCTGTCGGAGCATCCTCGCCGCTGTCAGGCCGCAGGCCAGAAGCATCCTCACCGGCACTGCCCACCGCGCAGACATTCACCAGCACAGGCACTTCGTCGCCGTCCTCAAAGAAAACCTCCAGCAATGTGCCTTCCTCTGTGCTTTCACACTCGAAGCTCGCCTTATCGGTTTCATACGAAAAGAGAATGTCGCCCCGCGCCACCGCGTCCCCGGGCTTTTTCAGCCACTGCGTGATGATACAGGATTCCACCGAGATGCCCGCCTTTGGCATTAGAACAGCCGCCGCCATAAAAATTCCTCCCTGTGTTTTATAACTGGTCAACTTAAAAACAGTTTGCTGTTTTTAAGACGCGGCATATGCCGCGCGCCGCCAAAGGCGGCGTTGACCTAGTTGCATAGTCAGTCGCACACCTTTGGTGTGCTCGTGGGCAAAGCCCACGGTTTCAAAACGGTAAACCGTTTTGAAATTGACTGAGTATATTTTTCGCCGTGCCTATGATATACTTGGGATATCAAAAGATATTGGGGGTATCGATGTGCCGCTTACTCAAATAATAAAGGATCAAACCGTTATACTCCTGCACAATGTCCATACCGCAATTCTTACGTGCGATTTAGATTATTACCTTTGCGACATTCCAATATGGAAGCATATTTACCATATGCTGTATTCCTGCGACAAATGGTTTATTAACCCCGAGCGATATACTGCCGAACCGGATTTCCACGAGCCGGGGCTTAACTCGCTCAATGAATGCGGCGGCACCCCCCTTTCCCGCGAAACGCTCCTCAATTACTTTGAACATATCCGCCGTAAGACACTTGACTACTTATCTAACCTAAACGACGACCAGCTTCCCCAAAACCCCGACGGCTGCAAACATTCCCGCATGGCTTTAATCCTCGGACAGTTTCGTCATCTTTATGCCCATATGGGCAACATCAACGCGGTTACCATAATCGAAACCGGCAACTGGCCCCGCGTCACCGGGCTTGACGGGAATTTGTCCGACAGCCTTTTTGAGTAGCTTGCGCTTCGCGCAGGTTTTAGTGTAGGGGCGGCAACCTGCCGCCCGTAACTCCCTCCGGCGCTCCGCGCCACCTCCCTCAGAGAGGGAGGCTAAAGTCCCCCTCTTTGAGGGGGATGTCACGTAGTGACAGGGGGAGTTTATAACACGATTTCATCTTCGGTTATTTTTCACCGGTCAACCCGCCGGGGCCGGGGCTTTGCACTGCCGCCCAAGAAACAAAAA